>NBML01000020.1 GCA_002085465.1 Desulfobacteraceae bacterium 4572_89
ACATGTAACCTATTTGGGACCATCCGGATCACAGATAGGACATAAAGAGTCCATGAAAGATACCGCCAGAGTATTGGGCAGGATGTAGGATGGGATAGAATACCGTGGTTTTGCCCAGGAAACTGTTGAAATATTAGGGAAGTATGCCGGGGTCCCTGTGTGGAACGGTTTGACAAATGAATTTCATCCAACGCAGATTCTGGCTGATTTTTTAACAATGATAGAGCATTGTGACAAACCGTTGAGAAACATATCATTCTGCTACATGGGTGATGCGAAAAATAACATGGGAAATTCTCTCATGGTTGGGGCTGCGAAAATGGGTATGGATTTTAGAGCAGCCGCACCCAGGCAATGCCAGCCCGAGGAATCCCTGGTAAAAGAGTGTGAGAAAATTGCAGAATCAACCAATGCAAATATCACTTTGACAGAAAATATTGAAGAAGCTGTCAAGAATGTGGATTTTATCTACACAGATGTATGGGTTTCAATGGGAGAAGCACAAGAAGTCTGGGAAGAAAGAATTAAACTCCTTACACCCTACCAGGTGAATCAGAATGTTATGGATATGACTGGTAATAAAGATGTGAAATTTATGCATTGTTTGCCTGCCTTCCACGACCGACACACAACTATTGGTGAAGAAATTTATCAAAAGTATGGTTTGGAAGCACTTGAAGTAACCGACGACGTCATTGAATCAGACGCATCCATTGTAATGGATGAGGCAGAAAACAGGATGCACACCATCAAAGCGGTTATGGTTGCAACATTGGGACGGTGAGTTCTACAGGAGGGAACATGGAAAGAATCAAAGTAGAAGTAAATTCTGAAATAGGAGAACTTGAAGCCGTCATTCTCCATGCTCCGGGTCCGGAGGTTGAAAATATGACCCCGGAGAATGCCCAACGTGCCCTCTACAGCGATATTTTAAATCTTTCTGAAGTAAAAAAAGAATACACACAGTTTAAAAAAATACTTGAAAAACATACAACGGTTTTCTTTGTAAAAGATCTGCTGGAAGATGTTTTAAAAAATGATGCCGTCAAAAAAGCCCTCTTAAAGGATATTTTTAAATATGAGAACGTCCAGGAAAATATATCTTTCCTGCATTCAAAAACTGCTTCTGAACTGGCCGGTCAATTAATTGAAGGCGTGGTGATGAAAAAAGACAATTTAACAAATTTTTTTGATCCGGAACGGTATTCTCTTCATCCCCTGCACAATTTTTTCTTTACCCGGGATGCGTCTACCAGTATTGGCAATGAGGTTTTGATTAACTGTATGGCCAATAAAGTAAGGGAAAGAGAAAGTTTAATAATGGAGAGTATTTTTAATCATCACCCTATATTTGAAACCCAGACAATAAATCCATTCCGTTCAAGGAAACAAGTGCCGGGTTTGACAAGTGAAGGTGGAGATATTTTAGTGGCGCGGGAAGATGTACTGTTGATAGGTGTTGGCATGCGAACATCATCCCAGGGCATTGATTTTATTTTAAATCACCTGAAACATCAAAAAATGAAAAAACATATTATTGTTCAGGAGCTGCCTGAATCACCGGAATCATTTATTCATCTGGATATGGTATTTACATTTATAGATAAAACCCATTGCATGATATACGAGCCCGTAATCCTTTCTTCAGGACAGCTGCGAACCATTCATATTAAAATCCAGGATGGAGAGACGCTGATTTCCGAAGAAAAGGATATTTTGTCTGTTTTACGTAAGCTGGATGTTAACGTAAGACCGATTTTATGTGGCGGACACAATGATCCCTGGATCCAGAAACGGGAACAATGGCATAGCGGAACTAATTTTTTTGCCATGGCGCCGGGCAAATTAATGGGGTACAGGCGAAATGAATCTACACTTGAAGAACTAAATAAGATGGGGTATGCCATTCTTTCTGCAGAAGATGTTATCAATAATAAAATTGATATCAAAATGTACAACAAATATGTGGTTACCATTTTTGGTTCTGAACTTGCCCGTGGTGGTGGTGGCGCACGGTGCATGACAATGCCTGTCAAACGAAAACCAGTGAACTGGATATAAAAAAAGGAAGGTATTTTATGAAAGCAGCAGAATTAATCAATCTTGAAGACCGATACGGTGCGAAGAATTACAAACCTCTGGATGTGGTGTTGAGCAAGGGAAAGGGCATCTGGGTGTGGGACGTTGATGGAAATAAATACATGGATTGTCTGTCTGCATATTCAGCAGTCAATCAGGGACATTGTCACCCGAAAATCCGGCAGGCGATGCTGGAACAGTCTGAGAAACTGACCTTAACCTCCCGGGCGTTTCGCAATGATCAGCTGGCCTTGTTGTACGAAGAGCTTTGCAAACTGACTGATTCCCATAAGGTTCTTCCCATGAATTCCGGTGCAGAGGCTGTTGAAACTGTGATCAAATGTGCCAGAAAATGGGGATATGAATCCAAGGACGTCCCAGAAGGGCAGGCCGAAATTATAGTGTGCAATGATAATTTCCATGGTAGAACGTTGTCTATTATCGGATTCAGTACGGATGAAAACGCCAGGCAAAATTTCGGTCCGTTTACCCCGGGGTTTAAAACCATTCCATTTGGTGATGCTGAGGCCCTGGAACAGGCCATTAATCCTAATACTGTGGCATTTCTTGTAGAACCCGTACAAGGAGAAGCCGGCGTAATTATCCCTCCCAAAGGATACTTAAAAAAGGTCCGTAACATCTGTACAGACAAAAATGTTCTTTTGATCTTGGATGAAATTCAAACCGGTCTTGGCAGGACAGGAAAGTTGCTGGCCGAAGAACATGAAGGTATTCAAGCGGACCTCACCCTCATTGGAAAAGCCTTGTCAGGCGGTTTCTATCCTGTGTCAGCAGTATTGTCCAATGAGGCAGTGCTGGGGCTGCTGCAGCCGGGTCAGCATGGCAGTACATTTGGCGGCAATCCCCTGGCGTGTGCCGTGGCAAGACAGGCCCTGAAGGTATTGGTGGAGGAAAATATGGTTGAAAATGCAGAGAAGATGGGTACCTATTTTCTGGCAGAACTAAAAAAAATCAAACACAATAACATCAAAGAGGTTCGGGGTATCGGTCTGATGATTGCCATTGAATTAAAAGAAGGAACCCTGGGGGGTGCCAGGGCGATTTGCAAATCTCTCATGAAAATGGGAATCCTCTGCAAGGAAACCCATACCAACATCATCCGGTTTGCCCCGCCCCTGGTTATTCAAAAACAGGATATTGACTGGGCCGTGGATAAAATAAAGGATGCCTTTGCCTGATCTTATTCCCCAACAATTATAATTTATCCGATCCTTACCTTTTTCTGGAATAAGGATAATACAATTAGGAGGTCAACATGACCGGATTTAATTTAAAGCATGTTTATGAAGCTCAGCAATTTGATTTGGAACTGCTGGATATCATTTTTAACGTCACAGATAAAATGAAAGAGGATGTATCAGTAAAAAATAGACAATATGCTGATGTGCTCAAAGGTAAAATCATGGCCTCTCTCTTTTATGAACCCTCCACTCGTACCCGGTTCTCGTTTGAGAGCGCAATGGCAAGGCTTGGCGGCAGTATTCTTACGACAGAAAATGCAAAAGAGTTTTCCAGTGCTGCAAAAGGTGAAACGCTTTATGACTCCACAAGTGTGATGTGCGGGTATGCAGATTTGATTGTCATGCGCCATAATGAACCTGGCAGCGCAAAACTGGCAGCAGATGTTTCAAGTGTTCCAGTTATCAATGCAGGTGATGGTTCAGGCCAGCATCCTACTCAGGCATTGTTGGATCTTTATACGATTAAGGACAATTTTTCAGATATTGACGGACTTTCCATAGCCATGGTTGGTGATTTAAAATATGGACGTACGGTAAGGTCTCTTTCCTATTTATTGACCAAATACAACAATATTAAGATTTATTATGTGTCCCCTTCTGTTTGCAGAATGGACGATGATATTAAAATGTATCTCAAAACCAATGAGGTGGAATGGGAAGAATTGGATTCCCTTGAAAAAGTGCTGCCTTTGGTGGACTGTGTCTATATGACACGCATCCAGAAGGAACGGTTTCATGACCCGAAAGATTATGAAGAAGCATCAGGTAAATATATTCTTGATTTGGAAAAAGTTAAATTAATGAAACAAAAAAGTATCATCATGCATCCTCTGCCACGTGTTGATGAAATATCCCAGGAAGTGGACAAAGATCCCAGGGCCCAGTATTTTAATCAGGCAAAAAATGGCCTTTATGTTCGAATGGCATTATTATATCAGCTTCTTAGGTAATCGGTCTTTGAGATTGTAGTCTAAAGTTTCAAATACTTGCATTTATCATCCCTGAGCCATCTAATCTTTTTTGTTCTATTCATCTTTCTGTACTTGATTCAAATTCTGATTTTGACTTGGCATCTGTTTTATAAATTTCAGCCAGGGTTTCGATAACGTATCGGCATTCATCTGGAAAATTTTCTGCCGCATCTGCAAAGCCACGGCGGCCATGTGTCAGGCAATTGGCCATGATTGTTTTAAATTGACTGGATGAATTTCTGGACAAGGCATCGCATATCTGGATAGGCGGCGCTTTCCCCTTATCCCTTACTTGATAAAGAGAGTCTATGTTTTCACCTGCATGGCTTCGTCCGGTAAAAAACAGGGCTATCTTTCGGTTTTCATCAAGGACTGATATTATTCCCGTATTCCATATCCCCAGCAGGATATTCATCTTTTTTCAGAACAAAAAGGATAGTACTTTTTTGGAACTGTTTACTCCAGAAGCCAGGACTCGTGGTTGTAAATAGTGAGCAGCAAAGGATAGAGGATGGTGTTGATCTCTTTTTTGTCTGTTTCAAGCATTTTTTTGCCAAAGACAAGCTCACTCCTAAATAAATCTGGGGTGATAAATCTGGTGTCCACCTGGAATTCAAGGGAGGCAAGCTTTTCCAGAATTTTATCTTTTTCTATGCCGGTATGGAAGGCCAGGTGCCAGCCCCAGTCGCCAAAACTTGGTACATTTTCATGAAAGGGCAGGGTGGTCAATCCTGCGGCCTCAATGGTTCTTCCAATGCACAAAAAACTTTCCTTTGCCAGGTAGGGTGAAGTTGACTGGACCACCATGATCCCGTTTCTGGACAAATGGTGTTTGATTTTTTTATAAAATTCCTTTGAATAAAGCTTGGCAAGCTCGGGCGTGGAAGGATCTGGCATGTCCAAGATGATCACGTCCCAATATCCTGGAACCTGTTCTAAAAATTTGTCAGCATCAATATTCATGACTTTAACATCTGCCAGGTGTTGGGCCCTAGACGACTTTTTGACCATTGCCTGATCAGTAGAGGCTTGATCATTAGATGTTTGGCCAACCGGATCTGCTAGGCTTTTGTCAGTTGTTTCCATATAGATTTGTCGGTCAGGCCCTGGAGTAATACCTTGTTCGGTCAGGGTAATTACTCTGGCATCCTGAAAGGAATTTTGGTTGATTCCGGTTAAAACAGGATGTGTTGCGGCAAGCTTTGTCATGGCAGGATCCAGATCCACCAGCATCACTTCTTTGACTCTCTTGTATTTCAGGACTTCCCTTAAGGCGCAGCCGTCTCCTCCGCCCAGAATGAGGACCCGTTCCCTGCCCTTTGCAAGGGTCATGGCCGGGTGAACCAGGGGCTCATGGTATCGGTCTTCATCTGTGCTGCACAATTGGAGGTTGCCGTTTAAAAACAGGCGGATTTCATCAAAGGGTTTGTAATGGGTGATGACAATGTGCTGGTATTGACTGGTCTGGCTGTAAATAATGGGATCATCATACAGGGGTTGCTCGATTTTGACCTGCCATTCCCTGTTGTTCATGTACCCATATACAACGGCCAGAAAGGTGGTTCCCATGACCAGGGAGAGGAACAGATTTTTGGGGATCAGTTTTTTTTTGGTAAAATAGACAAAGGTGATAAAGGCCAGGAAAAAATTCATTCCAGCAGTTAAAAAAGCTGCTTCCATGATTGGTGTGAATCTCAGGAACAAAAATACGTATATTAAAGATCCGACCAGGCTGCCGATATAATCAGCAGACAGGATATTGCCAAGATTTGTGGATAGTTCTTTGCTGTAATCATTATTGATTCTTAGGATAACCGGTATCTCCAGTCCGATCATAATCCCGATGAAACTGACGAAAAAGTAGAGGACCAGGCTGTAATGGGCTGTATATCCATAGGATATATAGGTCAGGGTGGGGGAGAATCCCCCCATCAGTGCCAGGGCAATCTCAATGCCGATAAAGGCATATACCAGCCAGGGTTTGGAGATTTTTGTCTGTATTAGGCTGCCAAATCCCATCCAGAACATCATAAGCCCTATTACCATGGCCCATTGCTCAAAGGCGTTGCCAAGGATCATGGAGGCAAGGCTTGCCTGGATATATTCAAGGATAATGCCGCAGGCCCCGCTGGCAAACATGCAGGCAATGAGCAGGAACGAGGCAAAATTAAAGGGGTTTCGTTTAATAGTCATTGTTCCAGGGCTTAAAATTACGGGGCTCAGAATTACAGGGTCCAGGTTTATATGGTATTAATGTAATAGAAATTTGCATTTAGCCATTAGGCTTTAGCTAACAGCCAACAGCTAATGGCTAAATGCTCGCGCGATAGTTCTATTACATGGCATGGGCAATAATTATGGCCACCGCTGCAATGGCAGCTTCAACAACCACCAGGGCCGCCACATTCCGGTCCTCCTTTATCTCCGTGGTCAGATTGGTGGTGGGAAGAATGATTTTGTCAATTATCATCCTGAAGACCAGGAGCATGACCATTCCCCAGGCAGTGTAAATTCCAAAGTTTGCCAGGTCGCTTCCCCAGCCGGTAAAGGGTCCTGATATGCTTCCCATGAGGATGATGCCCAGGGCAATAAGAATTCCGCCAAGGCCTATGCCGGCTGCCAGGTTATTGTCTTTGATCTCTTTTCTCACATTAAAGGGGGTGATCACTTCATAGATAAAGCCAAACAAAAGCAGGACCATCTGGCCAATGATAAAAAAGAGAATAACACTGGCAATGGATTGAAGAAAAGTTCCTCCCCCGCCTGACAGGCTTCCATTAAGGATAAATCCCGTGGCAATATAAATACTGGCTTCAACCATTCCCACGGCTGTATTGCCAGTTATTTTCCGGCCGTCATCCATGGTAAATTCCCTGACACATTCAGCATCATTGTCAAGGTGGGCCATCATTATAAAATCATTGATAAACCGGGATGAAAAAAGGAAACCCAGGATAATAAAACCGTCAATAATGAGCTGGGTCAGATCCAGGGGAAAACCCCTGGAGTCTCCTGAAAAAGCCCCTGAAAGGGCAATGGCAATACCAAGATAAAGCCCGGCCCTCCTGAGTCCCACTGCCACGTTGCCATCATCAATATGCTGATCGTCATCAAAGTCCTTTGTCCGCCTGTCATCCATAAGTTTGCCCAGCCAGATAAAGAAAATTCCGACCATGGCATAGATAAGTCCCTGGCCCAGGCCTGTGAGAATTGCTGGTAGATTCATGTATTATCTCCTTAAAATTATTTGCCTTTGGCTTTGGGGCCGCCGCTGCGAAGTTTTGATCCTGCGCCCCTGACAGAAGCAGCCTGGGATTTAAGACCCCCTGTTTTTAAAAAATTACTGGCCTGGAATCTGGGTGATTGTTTTACAAAGCTGCCCCGGGTACCATAATGCTGGGCTCCGTTTTGGTTTTTTCCAAAATAGGGCTGCCTGTTCCTGTAGTTATTGTTCCATCTATTCCAGGAACCATAGTGAAAATAGGAGGGAGGAAAAAAGAACATGGATGAGAAAAATGCATACCTGCCATACCAGGACCAGAAGCTGGTTCCCTGTTCATCCTTTTTCCATTCCCCATACTTGGAATTGCCCACATAGGCCATGCCTGGCGGGGTTGCCTGGGTCAGGCGATCCTTTTCAAAGACACCATAGGGCTTTGACAGGATGGCCATGCCAAGAAATTCAAGATTTTGCTCATAAAAGCTGGGGTCAACTTTTACCCAGTCTGTTTCAGAGGTTTCACCATTTTCCTCTTTTAAGTACCTATGATAATAGACCTCTCTGGCATCTTCAACCCAGAAGGATGCAGCATTATGATTCCGTGCCGGCCAGTTTTCCCCGGGATTAATGGCCAGTTCCTTCCAGGTATTGCCGATTTTATTGGCAAACTTTGATCCTGTGAACCCGGGGGTTATGGCGGCTATGGTTTTACTATCGCTTTCAACCAGGCTTTTGTATACCAAGGGGCTCACCTGGCGTTGAAAGGTGGCAAATCTGGGATTATAGTAATCTGAGTTTTCATCCCAGGATTCCCGTTTAATGGTGACAAAAAAATCCTGCCTCATGTCCTGGAGGACCTTGGTATAGCTTTCATAAAGCTGGCCCAGATCTTGTTCAAATACTGGTCTGGTATGCTCAAGGGTTTTAAAATCATGGGAAAGGGCATCCACATTGTCGATAAGGACTGCATAGTCGGCCTTGCCCCTGGATTTGTGGGCAAAATATTCTTTTTCAATGGTTTGAAACCGTGTTTTAGTGTCCTGCTGGATTTTGAGAAATGGGGCAAACCTGGCATCAATTTCAGGGACAGCATCTGGAAATTGTTCCCGGGCCTTTGCCACTGGACCTGTTGCCAGGCCTGCAACCATGGCTGCAATTTTCCCCTGATTGCTTTCAGCCTCTTTCTGGATATCATCGGTATTGTCCATGGCCTCCCTGATTCTGGAAAACCTATTGACCGGGCCCTTGGCCAATTGCCTGCTTTCCTGGATAACCTGGGTGATTCGTTTGGTCTGGACAAGTACCTGGGGGGCTAAATCCGGTTTGTTCTTTTTTACCAGGGGAGCAAGATCTTTTTTATACAGATCATTGGCCCGGGCAAGGGTTCCTTCTGCCTTTTCAAACATCTGGTCCCAGTTTTCCTTTTGGGCATAGGAAGCAATGGGCTGAAATTCAGCAGATTTTTTCAGACTTGCAAATTGTGCTCTGCTTATTTTAATATCCTTTTGAGCGGCTTCAATGGCTTTGGGCAAGGCTTTGGCATTTTTTTTGATATCATCTGGCAGTCCTTTGCCGCATCCGCTCAGAGCCAGCAGTATCAGGGCTATTCCCAGTAAGGATAGAAAGGATAATGCTTTGCCTGCCAGGGTATTTTGTTTGATTTTAAAAGGTATCATCCAGCTCCTTTGCAAATGATTGTGATCTGTCCCGGGTTCACAGGCTTTGAACGATATATCCTGTATTCATCCCGGCCCGAGCCAGACCATTCCTCAATGGTTAAAAAAAGGGTGGAATTTTCATTTTCAAATTCATACATATAGACTTTTTCCTCTTTGCCTTCCCTTTGATAAAGGGCTGCCCAGTCATCTTCATACCAGAATTTTTCTCCTTCATGAACAATGACGTCCTTGTCTTCGGCAATCTGGTCCAGATCGTCTTCATCCACGGACTGGCCCTCTTCATCTTTGATATGTCTGAAGCTTGTTTGTTCCAGGGTCATGGAGATTTTCAATTCATCATCAAACTCCCATTCAAAATAAACGATCTGTCCTGTTTCCAGGCACAGGCAGGTAAACTCGGTAATAAAAAAATCCTGGCGGGTTTTGAAATCTTCAGACATCTCCTGGTATCTGTTTTTTTCCTGGATATAATAGGTGTTTGAAAAATAGGTAAAAAAACTGCCTTTTCCCGCATCCATAAGGGTTAGTTCTGCCTGGTCTGATTCCAATATTAATTGGCTTTTCTCCAGGGTGCGGATGATGGAAAACCGCTGGTCAAAGGATTTTTTTATGGCAGTATCAATCATGGAATTTCTCCTTTCTGGGTTCCCGATTACAGGGTGTCAGATTTTACAGGTCCTGATTTCAATAGTCCTGATTTCAAGGGTCCTGATTTCAAGGGTCCTGATTCCAAGAGTCTTGATTTACGCATAGTAATTTCAAGAGCCCTGGCGCCTGGAGGTCAAACCATCAGTCCTTGCCCTGAACCGTTCGTTCATCTGACCAAGGGCCGTGGAACTCTGGGAGGCGATATTAATGGTTTCTTTGGATATCAGGGCATAGGTTTCAAAGGCTTCTTCATAACTGTTGCATGCCTCTTCCAGAGCCTGGATGTTCACGGTCATGCTCTGGCTCATCTGGGCACCCTTGACTGCGGCATTGCCAATGACTTTTGCCGTATCTTTCATTGTTTCAGCAGCAGCCTGCTGTACCATGTCCAAATGCTGGAGGGTTTCCATCTGCTGTTCAGCAGCCACACGCACAGCCAGGGCATTTTTCACTGCAGTGGACAGAATCATATCCGTCCTCTGGACCAGTCTTTTTATCAGATGGGAGTTTCTCACCATCATTTCTCCTCCAAACCGGGTCTGGAGGTTGGAGTTGTCAATGGTCTGGAGATCCACAACTGCCATGGCAAGGTCTGAAGTTAGTGTGGTCAGGGATTCCTTGAGTCTGGGATCTTCCACCGTCTCCATGTGGGCCATGAGTTTTTGCCAGATAAGTTGGCCCAGGAAAATTTTTTCCTGGAGATGGGGCTGGATCTCTTTCAGACTGTCGCAGATGGTGGAGAGTTCAGAAGCATCAAAGGCCACCTGGTCAGCCTCGTTGCGCAGATGGGTCCGGATCCCGTCAATGGTTGAGTTGACGGTTTCCCTTCGCTCTGCAATAATCTTAAGAATTTCATCCCCCTTGGGCAAGCGGTTTACGGTTTTGGTGAACAGACCCAGTATTTTTTTTGGGAAAGGCATTTCTGTCCTTCCCACCATGGTGGGATTTACCTTGTCCAGTTCGGTTTTAATGGCCAGGATATTTTTACCCACTGGGGAGGATTCGTCCGTTGCAACATTTTTAAGCACATCTCCCATTTTCCGGTCATAGAGGGTGACCTGGGCCTGGGTCTGATCCATGATTTCCTGTCCCAGGGAAAAGACAAAATTTCCCAGCTGCCAGTCACCAGGCTCTGTCTTCACTTTTTCTAAAAAGGCGTTGGCCTCGGTTTCAAGGGCCTGTATATCTTCCACAGTCAAATGTTTTGGCTGGACTGGTTCAAGGTTGGACGGGGCCTGGACCGGGGTCAGGGCGCCCTGACCTGAAATTTCACTCACTTCTGTCAGAACAGGGGCTTTGGCCTGTCTGGCAACGTTTTGTAAATCTCGGGAAATATCGTTCATTGGTTCCTCCTTAGGAAAATTTGCCGGCAAGAAAATGGGCCATAGTTTTAAATTCAGCGGTTTCATTGTTTTCAACAATATCCCTGGACCTGTGGGACACATCGTGAAGGCTTTGGATGGTTTTCTGAAATGTTTCCAGCTGATTTTGCCGACTCTGTATGGACATATCAAGGAATTCCTTCACGGTTTTATGAAGATGGGTAAGACCGATTTTTTTGATTTCATAGGTTAGTGATTCTCCTGGGTAACGTTCCATCATGGCAGGGGTTACCACTTTGAGGTCGTCAATGATCTCTTCTATCTTCAGGGTCATTTCCTTTGAAAAATTCGGGTCTTTTCTTATCATTAAATTCAGGCGCAGCAATGAATCCAGGATATCTTGGAACTCATCTTCAGGAGATTTTAAAGGGGATTGGACCGAAGGAGCCTCTTGTTTTTCAGCCGGTTTTATACCGTCAGCTCTGAAACGCTTCATGAGCAAGCCAAAACCCATGAGGGCAATCAGGAAAATTACCGCAACAATGATTATTGTCATCTGGGTTACTCCTTTATTTTAAGGGTAAGTATAATTCTACTTAATTTTATTTAAAACTATTTTGCAAAAATAATGCAGGACTTGATATTTACAAGGTTATAAAATTGTTAGATCCAGTATGAGATATACACAGAAGAAAAGAAAAATCAAGTTTTCCAGCCTGAATTGGGAATCTATTTTTTCTCAAAAAAGTTATTGCCGGAACCCCTGATTTTCTGATAGTCCTTTTCCATGTGAAAGGAATGGGATTTGAATAGTGAGAGTATATGTTGCGAAAGGAAAAAAATGGTAAGAAGTGAAGGTGAAAAATTGAAACGGGTTATTGTCTGTACACCAGAGCATGAATATGCCCATGCCAGTAATTTAGAAAAACATAATATCGGCGAATTGGGGAATCCAAAAATTGCAATTCAGCAGCATGATGCATTGAAATCCAAACTTAGCGAATTTGGAACTGAAGTGATAGATATTCCAGAATTACCCGAACATCCAAATTCTGTATTTACCCGTGATACAGCACTATCTACGCCGTCAGGTTTACCAGATACAATCCTGCACCTTGATAAAGTATTGATGACACTTGGCCAGGAACAACTGCTTTATTGTCGGGAATTTGTGTCAGATTTCACAGGCCTCGACTGGACTTTAGAAGAGGACGTCAGGGATAATTGGCCAAAAGCACTGTTAAAAAAATAAAAATCTTCATATTGCTTGACAAATTGCTTGACATTTATTTGTTTTGCTATACTGTATAGCGAGTTGCGCAGATATAAGTGACGCGCAAAGGTTTCCTTCTTTAGGTGTATATTCCCAACATTCAAATGTGGTTTGTCTCCCAAAGTTAGAAGCTATTATTTTATTTTTATTACAGGAGATTGCCAACATGGCTAATGGTATCGTAAAATGGTTTAACGACTCAAAAGGTTTTGGATTTATCGAACAGGAAGACGGCGGAAAAGATGTCTTTGTTCATCACTCAGGCATCAATTCAACAGGTTTTAAATCCCTCAATGAGGGAGACCGTGTTTCATTTGATATCGAGGAAGGACAAAAAGGTCCTTCAGCAGCAAATGTAACCGTGGTTTAGTTAACCGTTTTATTTGCTTGAAAAAAAAGTCATCTTGATGACTTAAGAAATAAAGTCTCTGAACAGCAAAATGTTCAGGGACTTTTTTTGTTTTTTGACAACTACTCTAACATAATATTGTACCCAAAGATTGTGCCATGAAAATAATCCAATCTTCGTAAATGATTTTAATTTTCTTCTGAAGTTTCCCTAAACCAGAAGGATGCTTGACTTTGGGAACTTAATGTTTACTTCATATAGCCAAGATTACTGGACAAAATTAAACCCAATAAAAAGGATGGTATGATGAAAAATTTATTTGTAATTTTAAAAGGATTTTTGCTTGCAGGTATAGCTGCCCTGCTCATCAACGGGTGTGTTTCCAGCAGATCAGGAGAAGTCTATTCAAGGGACCATGCAAGGCAGGTCCAGACCGTTGTGGCCGGAACCGTTGAATCGGTCAAGGAAGTTACCATTGAAGGCACCAAAACCCCTGTGGGTACAGTAGTAGGAGGCGTGGCAGGCGGCGCCCTGGGAACCACAGTTGGAAGCGGGTCCGGTAAAACCATCGCAACGGTTATCGGAGCCCTTGCAGGGGCCGCAGCAGGAACAGTTGCTGAAGAAGGCTTGACAAGAAAACCAGGACTTGAAATTGTTGTCAAGCAGGATAATGGCCCCACCATTGTGGTGGTCCAGGAAGCAGATCAATTGTTTGCCCCTGGAGACCGGGTAAGGATAATTAAAGCAAACGACGGCACCACACGGGTGTCTAAATAAATCTAAATTATTTCCATGAAATAGTCTGCTCTGTAGAATTCATAAGGAAAGCAACAGGAGAACATGAAAAAGAATACAAATATTAATGAAAAATTAAGGAATATTGCCATTATCGCCCATGTTGACCATGGGAAGACCACTCTGGTGGATGCAATGTTCAAGCAGAGCGGATTGTTCAGGGAAGGACAGGAAGTGGATGAACGACTCATGGACAGCATGGACCTTGAGCGGGAGAGGGGCATTACCATTGCAGCTAAAAATTGTTCTGTAGCCTGGAAGGGGGTAAAGATTAATATAATTGATACCCCGGGCCATGCTGATTTTGGTGGAGAGGTGGAGAGAGCCTTGTCCATGGCTGATTCTGCCATCCTTCTGGTGGATGCCTCTGAAGGACCACTGCCCCAGACCCGGTTTGTATTGAAAAAAACCTTTGAAGCCAATCTTCCGGTGATGGTGATCATTAACAAGATTGACCGCAAGGATGCCAGAACCGATGAGGTTTTGGATATGGTCTATGATCTGTTCATTGACCTGGATGCCACGGAAGAACAGCTTGATTTTACCTATCTCTACGCAATTGGCCGGGATGGAATTGTCAAACAAGAGCTGGAGGATGATGTTGATAATCTTGCGGTTTTGTTTGATCTGATTGTCGATGAGATGCCACCGCCTTCTTATGATCCTGAAGCTCCTTTCCAGATGCTGGTGTCAGACCTGGGATATTCTGACTACCTGGGCCGCCTTGCCATTGGAAAAATATTCAACGGATCAGTGGCATCCAATAAGAGTCTGGTTTGCATCGGAGAAGAGAACAAGCAAAAAGCATTAAAGGTCTCAAAGCTTCAATCATATGACGGTCCGGCCCTTAAGCCTGTGGATATAGCCCAGGTTGGGGATATTGTGGTCTTGTCCGGTATTGAGGATGTCAAAATCGGTGATACCATTTGCACCAGGGAAGCACCGGTTCCTCTTCCCAGAATTGCCGTGGATGAGCCAACGGTTTTCATGCGTTTTTCCATTACCACCTCTCCCTTTGCCGGACAGGAGGGTAAGCATGTTCAGTCCAGGAAAATCAGGGAGCGTCTGCTTAAAGAAACCCTTATGAATGTGGCCATTGAGGTGGAAGAAAGCACTACAGATGAAAGTTTTGTAGTCAAGGGACGGGGGGAACTGCAACTGGCCATCCTCATTGAAACCATGCGCAGGGAAGGATTTGAACTCTGTGTGGGGCGGCCCAGGGTTATTTACAAGGAAAAGGACGGCCAGAGACTGGAACCTATTGAACATCTGTTTGTAGATTGCGGAGAGGATTTTATGGGGGTTGTCACTGAAAAACTTTCCATTAGAAAAGGCAAGATGACCAACCTGGTCAATAATGGAAAAGGCCGGGTAAGGATAGAGTTTTCCATTCCCTCCCGCTCTTTGATCGGTTATCCCGATGAGTTTATGACCGATACCAGGGGCACAGGTATCATGAATTCCTATTTGTCCGGGTATGAACCCTTTCGCGGGGAGTTTCCCATCCGGTTCACCGGATCCATTGTGTCAGACCGCCAGGGTAAGGGTGTGGCCTATGGTCTGTTTAATCTGGAACCTAGGGGACAGCTTTTTATTATTCCAGGAACCCCGGTATACGAGGGAATGGTTGTTGGTGAGCATAATCGGCATTCTGATATTGACGTCAACCCATGTAAGGAAAAGAAACTCACAAATATGAGGGCCTCGGGCAAGGATGAAAACGTGGTGTGTTCACCCATAAGGGAGATGACCCTTGAAAAAGCCATTCACTTTATCCGTGATGATGAAATGGTGGAGGTAACTCCGGAATCCATTCGTATCCGGAAAACCATCTTAAACGCTGGAAAACGCCATCTGGCAGCAGCAAAATTAAAAAAAATAGATAAAAAATAATTATAAAGGAGTATCATGCCAATGTTGCAAAACTTCTTTCATATGCTCTCCAATGAAGAGTTGGATCAAATACATGGAGCCTCCATGGAAATCCTTGAAAAAACAGGGGTGCGCATGGATCACCCTGTGGCCCTGGAAAAGCTGGCCAGCGCCGGAGCCCGGGTGGATAAAGCCCGTCAAAGGGTTTATTTATCCCAGGATTTAGTTGAACAGGCATTAAAAACAGCTCCCAAAAGTTTCACCTGTGCCGGTCGAAATCCTGAATTTGATTTTCTTGCCGGTAAAACCGGGGAGTCCCAGTTGCCTTCCTTCCGTACTGTGGGAGGAGCCATAAATCTTTATAATCTTCACACCAACAAGGCAACTCCCATGGGCATAGGGGACTGCGGAGACATGGCCCATCTGGTAGACGGTATGGAAAATTTAAATGTCCTGGGCGCCTTGACACCCCAGGACATTCAGCTTGAGACCTATGATATTGAAACCCTGAAGGTGATGCTGGAAAGGGGCCGGAAACACATATGGGCACTTACAACAGACTCAAAAAATCTCAGATACCAGCTGGAAATGATGGCGACTGTTGCCGGCGGCAAACAGAAATTGAGCAAAAGACCCCTCTGCAGTGGAATTGTCTGCCTGATTGAACCCCTGTATTTTCCCTTTGATGAAATTGAAAGACTGCTGCTCTACGGGGAATACAATCTGCCGTTGAGGGTTCCTTTGGCACCCACCATCGGGGCCAATGCACCCTATACCCTGGCCGGAGCCATTACCCAGACAAATGCTGAAGCCCTTGGCAGCCTTGTTGTGCTGCAAACTCTTTGTCCTGGAATCCCCACCTGGTATTATTCCCTCATACAGACCATGGAGATGACCAAAGGCAATACCCAATTCTTTAACCCGGAAGTGATGCTGGTTGAATCTGCGCTTCTGCAGCTGGCCAGGCACTACAGCCTGCCAGGATCAACCTCCCCGGCCCTGGGAAACGATTGCCAGGCCCATCAGATTATGTTTGAAAGGGGAACAAGTCTTACCATGGCAGCCATGGCCGGCATTAGTGAAGCAGGAGGCATGGGAGGTCTGGAAAACGGTCTGGCAACAAGTCCCCAGTTGATCGTGATGGACAACGAGATCATCGCCTATGTAAAAAGACTTTTAAGGGGAATTGACGTAAACCAGGAAACCCTGGCAACCCAGGTGATCATTAACGACGACCACAAAGGCCAATATCTTCAAGACCCCCATACATTTAATAATCTGCGTAAAGAGGCCCGGTTCAGGCCTTCTCTTTTTGACTGGGGTTCCCTGGCGGAGTGGCAGAAAGACCCCAGGACCATTGTTGACCGGGCGGAAGAGAAACGAGTTGCCATAATGGATCACCATGAAGTCCCCCCCTTAGAGGAAAAACTGACAGAAGAACTGGATAGAATATTACAGACAGCCAAAAAAGAATTGGGGGCCTGATAATCCTAAGAATTGTCTGGCTCATTATTTTCTTCTGCATTTTTCTTCTGCATTTTTTTATGGAATCGTTCCACATGATCCATGATGATATGGGATGCAGCCTGGCCGTCTTTGACTTTCAAGGCAGCAATTATTTTTTTAAAGTCATTTAGATTTTCCATGGTCCTTTCAGGGTTCATGGGAAGATAGTCTTTATAATATCGGTGAATATTGTCATGGACGCTTTTTTGAAGAAATTGGAAAACAGGATTTTGGGACATGATCCCAATATAGGTGTGCATGGTTTCATCGGTTTTTAGAAAATTTTCCCAGTCCTGGTTCTCAAAATAGGTTTTTGCCTTTTCAAAAAGCCGTTCCATCTCCTGGATGTCCCCAGGGGTGGCCCGTTGAGCTGCCAGTTCCACAATGCTGCCTTCAGTTTTGATGCGAAATTCTGCCAGATGTTCCAGGGCAAGTTCCCCGGAACGAATCAAAAGGGCCAGAGATTCACAAATGGGATCAGCATCAATGCGTTTGACAATGGCGCCTCCTGCCACTCCCAGTTTGATCTCAATGAGTCCTTTTTGCTCAAGCACTCTCAGGGCTTCCCTCAAGGTCCCCCGGCTGG
>NBML01000085.1 GCA_002085465.1 Desulfobacteraceae bacterium 4572_89
CCATGTTCTCAAGCCCCTGTCCGGGATATTGACGGCCCGGGCTTTTATGCATGCCTCCATGGGGATGTTTTTAACCGTGTTTGTGGAACAAAAAACCGGCAGCCTGTGGTATGGCGGTGGTGCCCTGGCCCTTTATGAAGCTCTGGGCGTGGCAGGGGTATTGTCCGCAGGCACCCTTTCCGACTGGATGGGCAGAAGGCGGGTCCTTTTCTGGGCCCTGGCCACAGCACCTGTGGCAATTTTGTTGTTCGTGTTTACAACAGGGGCAGTAAAGATTGCCATGTTGCTGATAACCGGGTTCACTGTTCTTTCCACAACCCCGGTCATGCTGGCCCTTATCCAGGAGACTGCCAGGGATAACCCATCCGCTGCCAACGGGCTCTTTATGATGGTTTCTTTTGCTGTCAGGGCTTTTGCCGTGACCATTGTAGGTGTCATCGGTGATTTTGCAGGGCTTGAAAATATGTTTATCATCAGTGCCCTGATCGGATTTACTGCCATTCCCTTTTTATTGAAACTTGAAAAATAGCCCTATACAGGGAGGAAATTCATATGTTAAAAACCAATGAAAATAAAGTAATTGAAGTATACCTGGGATGCAAACCAGGCCAGCCCAGGCTGGGTCCGGGCTGGAAAGTAGATCACAAGGGTGTTCCTTTTCTTTTGCCCAGCATCGGAGGGATAACCCTGAATGTCCAGGTTGGAGATCCGGCCTTCGGCCTTGCCGGCGATCATATAGAACCTGGAGTTTCCTGTACTGCCAATGCAGACAAGCCCAATGACTTTCCCAATAATTCTCTTCAGATCCTCGCATGTGTGGGGAATGAAGCAATCATTGATCCAAAGGCCAATATTGCAGATTTGTTGAAAATAGACACTGGGCATCCCTGATCAGCCTCAACAGCCAGGAGAATACAGCTGCTGCCAGCTATATGTTTTAAAAAATAGATAATCCTGGTATAAATAAATTATGAATAATCTTTGTTTTTAAAGGATGTGAACGTTGAACAAAGCTAAAAAAAGTATCCTTCAAAAGGGGCGGGGCAAGACACGTAAGCTTGCCAAACTTGAGTACTTATATGAAAAGGAATCCCTGTATTTTGCCCAGGTGGCGGAAAGTGTTAAGGATATCGCCATTACCGAGCTAAGGGAACTGGGGGGGTATGACCTGAAACCAGTGTTCCGGGGTATCTGGTTCAAGGCCTCAAAAAAAGATTTTTATAAAACCAACTATTTTACCCGGCTGGTTTCCCGGATTCTGGCCCCTTTGGCCGTGTTTGACTGCAGGGACAAGGATGAACTTTACAAGGCAGCCAGAAAGATCAGGTGGGAAGAGTTTTTAACCCCTAAAAAAACTTTTTCCATTGTGGCCAATGTTTCTGAATCTGAGATCAGTCATTCCAATTTTGCCGGACTAAGGGTTAAAGATGCCATTGCCGATTATTTCAGGGACCGGACAAACCAAAGGCCCAGCGTAGATGCTAAAGACCCCTGGATTATAATCAATCTGCATCTCCACCAGAACATGGCCACCCTTTCCGTGGATGCCTCGGGCGGCCCCCTGCATAAAAGGGGATACAGGGAAGAGTCTGTGTCCGCACCCATGCAGGAGACCATTGCCGCAGCCATTATCCGGTTGAGCGGGTGGGACGGATCAAAACCATTGTACGATCCCATGTGCGGGTCCGGTACCTTGTTGTGCGAAGCATTGATGCGTTATTGCCGGATTCCGGCCCAGGTTTTCAGAACAGAATTTGGGTTTGAGCGTTTGCCGGATTTTGATGCTGTTTTGTGGGAAAGGGTTAAGGAAGAGGCCAGGAAAAATATTAATCCCCTCCCAGAAAACTTGATAGCTGGGAGTGATGTGTCCGAACATTCAGTCAATGCAGTTAAAACAAATCTCATGGGTCTTCATTTTGGGAGAAATATTCATATCGATCTAATGGATTTTAAAGCAATTCCCTCCATTGATAATTCAATGATCGTTACCAACCCACCCTATGGCATTCGTATGGGAAAAGACCAGGACATGAACCAGTTTTATAAGGAATTCGGGCTTTTTTTGAAAGAGCGTTGTAAAAAATCAACTGCCTATGTTTATTTTGGAGAGTCCAAATTCATAAAAAAACTGCCATTATCTCCCTCTTGGAAACGCCCGTTGAAAATCGGGGGGCTGGACGGAAAGCTGGTTAAATATGAACTCTATTGATAAAAATCAAGATCAAGATCAAAATCAGGGTTTAAAATGGAAAAAGTAAAACCAGGATCTGGAAAATATACCTGCAATGAATACCGGGAGGAAATGATCCTTTTAAGCCTTCAAAAACAGCTTGCCTCACCTGATCTTACTCCGGGGGAGAAACAAGGTCTTTTAGAGGAAATTACAAAAATTGAAAAACAGATGGGGTTAGAGTAAAGGAGATTAAACAATGTCTGAATTTTTTTTAAAATTTATTCCCACACCCATTAAGAGTTTCCTGGGAAAATTAAATATCAGGAGTAAATTAATTTTTTCTTTTGCGTTTTTGCTTCTAATGATGGTCTGCGCCGGTGGGGCAGGATTGTTCTTTACCAGCCAGATCAAGGAAAAAGTAGAGACCATTTCCCGGGTAGCATCCCCATTGAATTCTGCTGCCAATCGTCTGGCCAATGAAATGTTTAAATCCCATGCCACAATCCTCTATCTTTTATCATTAAAAGAGAAAGAGGGAATTGAGACCCAGAGCAATTTACTTAGGGAACTGAAAGTTTCCATTGATCATGATATGAAAGAGTTGGCCAGGGTAGCTGGAGCCCATGGAGTTGAATTGGACATAAATTTATTGAAACAACACCTCAGTGGTTTTTTTGTCCAGTCAGGCAATGCAGTTTCGGCCCATAAAATTATGCTGGAGAAGGAGGGCTTGCTTTCTGTCAAGCTCAATGAGTTTGACCAAAACAGAAAGGACCTGGATAAGTCCCTGTCCCTGTTTCTGGAATCAGCCCAGGGAGCCATCGGCGAAAAAGAGGAGGAGGGTCAAAAATTATCCATGACAAATACAGCAACCGCAAAACAGGTTGCCGGGCTGCTCCTGAATATGTTCCAGCAAGACCTTCCTGTACTATATCGTGGACAGAATTTTAGGAGTTTTTTAATTGAATTTCAGAATATTATTAAAATTCTTGTTTTGGAAAAGGATATATCCAGAATTGAAAGCCATAAAAATGATTTTCAAGCCCTTGCTAAAAAGACAGCCTCCAGGATAAAGCGTCTAAAACGCAAATTGAGAACAGATGCCCAGAAAGCCACCTTTGATGAAATGGATAAAGGGTTTGAAAAACTACGGAAAGTCACTCTGGCTAAAGATGGACTTTTTGTTCTCCAGGCAGACTACCTGGAAGCAGCAGGGAATATCCAGAATATGAAAACAGAGCTTTCCAATGCAACAAATTCTGTGAAGCAGACCATTGAAAAATGGTTGGCTATAAGTGATCTGATTAATACCAATGTCCAGGAAAGTGCCAGAAAAGGAGTGAGTCTGGCCCTGTTTTATATCAGTATCATTGTTGTGGCAGGGATCATGATCGGAATTCTGGCGGCAGTCCTTATTATCAGGGCCATTACCATGCCTTTGACCCGGCTCCAGGGAAAAGTTCTGGAGGTGGAAAAAGCATCTGATTTTTCCATGCGTGTTGGATCTGAAAAAACAGATGAAGTAGGGAAAACAGCCATAGCCTTTGACAGCCTCATGATTTCCATAGAGTCTGCTGTTTCAGATATCAACGGGGTTATGACATCCATCTCCAAGGGTGATTTTTCTCAGTTCATGACTTCGGATCAAAAAGGGGATTTGGGAAGTTTGAAGGATCGCATGAACGAGTCCATTGAGCTTTTGGCCCAATCCATTGCCCGGATTATTGACATCAGTGAACAGGTAAAACAAGATGCCATAACCGTGTCCGGCTCTGCAAAGATGTTGTCAGACAATACCCATGAACAGTCAACTTCCTTGGAGCAGGTGGCTTCTTCTGTAAACCAGATAGAAACCAGGGCAAGGGACAATGAAAAGTATGCCATGGAGGTCAGAAACATCAGCGGGCGTGCCATGGAAGAAATTTTGAAAGGAAGGGATCAGATGTCTGCTATGCTGTCTTCCATGGAAAAAATAAAAAAAACCAGTTCAAATGTGGCCAATGTTATTGGGGTGATCAATGATATCGCCTCCCAGACAACTTTGCTGTCTTTGAATGCATCCATTGAAGCAGCCAGGGCTGGAGAGGCTGGAAAGGGATTCGCAGTGGTAGCCCAGGAGGTAAAGGATCTTGCCGCCAGGAGCAGCAAAGCCGCATCAGACACCAATGCTCAGCTCATGGAAGCCATCAGTGAAGTGGGAAAAGGGGTGGAAAATGCAGACCAGAATGCCAGGGTTCTGGAGAACATAAATGCCATTGTTAAAGAAGTGAATACCCTTGTTTCAAAAATATCTGAATATTCAGCAGAACAGACCGTAAGTATTGAAGAGATTTCCAAAGGGCTTTCCCAGGTGAACCAGGCAGTAGTTGACAATGCTGCAATTGCTGAGAAGACAGCAGATTCCTATGAAAAGATGGCTGAACGATCCACCCATATGCACGAGGTTTTAAGTGTTTTCAAGTTAAAATAAAAAAAGGCTTATATGGATATTCCCAATAAAAATTTCACCTCACCTTCCATCAAAATTTATCACGAACTCATGGCCAACAAGGTTGGGGAAATCCTGCTGGTATGCTGTCCATATGATGCCTTTATCATGGAGGAAGAAGGGCGGCTTTCCAATAGAATTATTCATGAATACAAGGGTTTAAACCTTTCAAAACCTCCCCGGCTCACCTGGGCCTCTTCAGCTGAAGATGCCTTTGAAAAGCTGGAAAAAAAACATTTTGATCTCATTCTTGCAATGCCCAGCCTGGACGGGATGGATGTCTATGCGTTTGGCGGGGAAGTCAAGAAGCGCTATTCTGATCTGCCTTTTTTCATGCTGCTTCACAATACCTGCGATATTGACCATTACATCTGTGCTGAAACCAATACCGCTGTTGACCGGACCTATATATGGGGCGGAAATGCTGATCTGCTCCTGGCCATTATCAAGAACTTTGAAGATGAAATGAATGTGGCCTTTGACACGGAAAATGCCAAAGTCCGGGTAATTATTATGGTGGAGGATTCCCCCTATCATTATTCCTCTTTCCTGCCGGTGCTGTATAAGCAGATTGTTCTTCAGACCCAGTCTGTGATTGACGAGTCAATCAATGAAGAACACCGCCTGCTGAAAATGCGGGGAAGGCCTAAAGTCCTTGTTGCCCATAATTATGAAGAAGCCATTTCCCTGTACGAGCAATTCAAACCCTATCTTTTGTCTGTATTTTCAGACATGCGGTATCCCAAAAACGGAAAAGAAGATGAATATGCCGGGTATAAACTGCTCACAAGGATCAAGGCTGAGATCCCTGACCTGCCAGTGCTGATCCTGAGCACAGAGGAACAGAACCGTAAAAAGGTTGAGACAATACCTGCGATATTTATTAATAAAAATTCAACCAATCTTCATGATCAGATCAAAACTTTTTTTGTAACACAACTGGGATTTGGTGCATTTGTGTTTCGCATGCCCGATGGAGAAGAAATAACACGGGCTACAGGTCTGCGGGCCATTGAGAAGCTTATCCCTGAGATTCCGGATGAGTCCATTTTATTCCATGCCAGAAACAATGATTTTTCCAGGTGGCTCATGGCCAGGAGCGAGATTGATTTCGCCTTGAACCTGAAACCCTATACCATTGAAGATTTTTCTGATCCCCAGAATATTAAACGGTTTCTCATTGATAGTATCAGGGCAAGAAGAAGGGGAACCCGCCAGGGTCATGTCATTGATTTTGATTCTGAAAAATTTGATTCTGATACGGATTTTATGAAAATCGGCAGCGGTTCCCTGGGCGGAAAGGCCAGGGGCCTTGCATTTATGTCGTACCAGATCAAGCGGGATGATTCTTTGGGCAGGAAGTTTCCAGGGGTAGGCATCAACATTCCCCAGACCTTTGTGATTGCCACGGATGGATTTAAGGCTTTTGTGGAAGAAAATAACCTGGCAAGGCTGCTGGAATCTGAGATAGAACTGGAAGATAACCGGGTGATAGAGCAGTTTGTGCGGGCCAGGCTTCCGGAACGTTTGGAAAAAAAATTGAAGACCTATATCCAGAAGGTTTGCTATCCCATTGCTGTTCGCTCTTCTTCCCTTTTTGAGGATGCCCATTACCAACCCTTTGCAGGGCTATACAACACATATATGCTGCCCAATTCAGATCCGGATCTGGAAAAACGGCTGGAACGGCTTATCATGGCCATTAAGCTGGTTTATGCATCCACCTATTTAAAGGCTCCGCGATCCTATGCCAAAAGTACCATGCACAGAACCGAGGATGAAGAAATGGCAGTTGTTCTACAGCAGATCACGGGCACCCAGTATAAAAATTATTTTTATCCGTCCATTTCAGGGGTGGCCCAATCCTATAATTTTTATTTTTTGACGGATCAACCGATGATCCAACCCTGGTCAGGCTGGATTTGAGCGATGCAATGGACCACCCCATGGTCCAATATTTGTCCTCCACCTTCCATGTCCAGGACAATAGGATACGGGATTCTTTTTCAAAAAAGGGTTTTCCTGTCCTGACCTTTGCCAATATTTTGAAATACAATTCCTTTCCCCTGGCCGAGATTCTTGAGGAGGTTACCCGTATAGGCAGTCGGTGGATGGGTGCCTCAGTTGAAGTAGAATTTGCTGTAAACCTGCCAGGGGATGGCCAGGGCAAGCCAGAGTTTTCTTTGCTGCAGATTCGACCCATGGGGCGTTACAAGCAGAACCTTGGGGTAAAAATAACAAAATCAGATATAAACAAGGCCTTTTGTTATTCAAGTCTTTCCCTGGGCAATGGGGAATACAAAGATATTTATGATCTGGTTTATGTGAATCCCGAAACATTTGACGCGGGAAAAACCATTGAAATAGCGGGTGAGATTAATAAAATAAATGCCTTATTCAATGATAAGAATAGAAAATATGTATTGATCGGGCCCGGACGATGGGGCTCTTCAGACAGGTGGCTTGGGATTCCAGTGGTATGGAATGATATCTCCAATGTGGGGGTGATGGTGGAGACCACCATTGAAAGTATAAAGGCAGACCCTTCCCAGGGTTCCCATTTTTTCCAGAATATCACCTCTTTGGGTATTTCCTATATTACGGTTTCAGATAAGGGTGCTGATTTTATTGACTATGATTTTTTCAGCTGCCAGGCTTGTGAAAATACTACCCAATATCTAAAACATATTCATTTTGAAACTCCCATTAAAATACTGGTGGATGGAACCACTTCCCAGGCAGTTCTCATGCCGGAGAGAATAGAAAAATTTGAAGATGTGATGGATGATATACCTGTTATTGACTAAATTTATCCGGAGATATTTTTTCACCGGTAAAAGGATATATTCATGAAAATTTTAATCGTGGATGATGAGAAAATTTCCAGGAAAATTCTGATAAAAAAGATGGAGGTCCTTGGGGAATGTGTGGCAATGGATAATTCCAGGAAAGCTCTTGTTGAATTTGAAAAAGCCGCAAAACAGGGAGCACCATTTGATCTTATTTCCCTGGATATTTCCATGCCTGATATGGACGGTAAACAAATGCTTCAGAGCATCCGCAAAAAAGAGTTGGCACAGAAAATTCCCAGGGAGGACAGGGTCAAGGTGCTCATGGTGACCTCCCGCATGAACATGTCCAACATCAAGGCCTGCATCAATCTAGGCTGCAATGGTTATCTGTCAAAGCCGGTGAGCAAATACCAGCTTCTGCAAAATCTGGGGAAGATGGGGTTTGACATCACCGAAGCTCTTATGGAAACGGATAAAGACACCCATGCAGGGGTGGTAGCCAAAATCATTCAGAAATTTTACAAGGGTAAAATCGCTTTGCCTGTGTTCCCCGGTATTATCAAGGAAATCCAGGAGCTTCTTCAAGGTGATTCTCCTTCCATGGAAGATCTGGCAAAGATTGTTGAAAAGGAAATTGTGATTTCCAGTAAGCTGATTTCCGTTGCAAATTCTCCTCTTTACAAGGGATTTGATAAGGCGAACAGCCTGAATGATGCCCTGCTCAGGCTTGGAATGAAAGCCACCCAGGGTGTGATTTCAGCCTTGGCAGCCAGGAACCTTTTTAATTCAAAAAGTAAGTCTTTGAAAGATGTGCTGGAAAAGCTCTGGATGCACTCCTTTGCCACGGCCTGTCTGGGAAAAGAGATCGGACTTGCCCTGGCCCTTGAAAACACTGAAAATATTTTTTTGATGGGCATTATCCATGATATAGGTAAAATGTTGTTATTAAAGGCAATTGCAGATATTTATCCCGATAAATCCCTGGAAGACCCAGAACTCCAAGTTGCCATCCATGAGATCCATACAACATTCGGGGCTGTATTGCTTAAAAAAATGAGATTTTCAAAGGATTTTGTTCAAATTGCAGAGTTCCACCATTGGAATACCTATTCAAAGGGGACTGAACCGGAACTGATGGTCATCAATCTGGCAGATCAACTGGCTCACTTGATTGGGTTTGGATTTCTGGATGAAGAGAGTCAGAATCCGGCAATTGGCAAGGATGCCAATGACGAATCTCAACAAGAACAGAAGTCAGCTAGAAAAAACCGGGAAGAAATGGTCAGCTTCATCAGTTCCCTGTCTTCCTGTAAACAGCTGGGACTTGATCCTGACAAGGTCATGGAAATATGTGACAAGGTTTCATCCATGGTCAGGGAAACGGCCCGGGCTTTTTAATCCTATTATAGACCCCCACACCATACCCTTTCCCTGCTCTAAGAAACTGGAAAATTATTTTTTTTATAAATCGTGGTACCTGAACCAGGGAATTAACGGTGCCTCCTATTTAATTTAAGGGCTTGATTGAAAGATTCTCAATAAAATTTATTTCTTGACAAAAATATTCCAAACAATGTAGCACACTATAGATAGTTAACTTTTTTACATTTTCGCAGATGGGTTGTTTTGCAGGCAGCTTGAAAAAAAGTTCTTGATTCAGTGTACAGGAAGAAAACAGCTAAAATCTTTTCAATGTCCGTTTATCGGAATATCGATGTTAATAGACCGCCTGTTATTCAGGCTCGTGTGCAGTCGGCAGATATCGATTCCGTTTGTTTTTAAAACCAATAAAGGAGGAAGTACAATGAAGAAATTGATGTTTCTTGTAGCAGCGATGGCACTCCTGGCAAGTGTCTGGACCTCTCCGGTATTCGCCGCCAGAAGCGGCGGCACCCTCAACTTTATGGCACCCTATGGCGGAGATTTATCCAGTTTAGATCCGTCCAAAACCAGCCGTTATCAGGATTATCTGGTTTCAATGAATATCCACCGAAGTCTGTATCGGTGGGATCCTGTAACAAATGTTCCCGTAATTGACCTGGCAGAAAGTGTAGACGTCTCCGAAGACGGTCTGAATTATACCTTTAAACTGCGTCCCAACATCAAGTTCCATAATGGCCGCCAACTGACCTCCGATGACATTATCTGGAACTATTCGCGCATCGCAACCATGCAGCCGGCGTCGCCTGCCTATAAGTATATCATGCCCATCAAGGGCGCCAAAGACATGAATGATGGTAAGGCTGACACCATGTCCGGGCTCGAAAAAATAGATAACCTTACATTCAAGATTACCCTTGATGGTCCTGTAGATCTTAAATTTTATCTGTGGCTCCCTGCCGTCGGAATCCTTCCCAGAGAAGAAGTGGAAGGCAAGGAAGATAGATTCGGAACCCATCCCGTGGGCTGTGGACCGTTTAAATTCGTCAAATGGGTCAAAGGTTCTGAAGTAGTGCTTGAGAAATTTGATGATTTTTATATGAAAGGCCTCCCATACCTGGATAAAGTAACCTACAAAATCATGGGTGAAGCCGCTTCCCGTGACCTTGCGTTCAAGGCCAAGGAATTGGATGCCACCATCGTTGGTTCTGTTAACTATCCAGAGTATCTGGCAGATCCTGTTATTTCCAATAATATGATAGAAGTTGCCGAAATGTTCACCCGTCTGGTGGGTATGAATCCGGACTTTAAACCGTTTTCCGACAAACGGGTTCGCCAGGCCATCAACTATGCGATTCCTGCAGATTTGATTATTAAAAAACTCCTCAAAGGGAAAGCCTTTTCTGCCAGAGGATTTTTGCCCACAACATCGCCGGCATTTGATCCCAAAGGGAAAAAATATGAGTATGATATTGAAAAGGCAAAAATGCTCATGAAAGAGGCTGGATATGAAGATGGTTTTGCCATCGAACATGCCATTGGTACTGCCAATAAAGCGTGGGGCACTGGTATTTATGAGGCAATGATGCCCTTTTTGAAAAAACTTAACATATCCATCAAAATCGAGCAGATGGAAGGTGCGACCATGGCCCAGCGGATTCGTGACGGCAACTTCCAGATGTTCATCTGGTCCCTTGATTCCGGCCCTGATCCCCTGGAAGCCCTCGTGAGATGGCATTCAAATACCCCCCGGGAAACCAGCAACTATGTGGCTTACAAGAACCCGGAATTCGACAAACTCCTGGACGCAGCTTCCAAGGAACGTAACGAGAGTAAAAAAATCGAGTTGCTCAAGAAGGCCGATGCCATCTTTACTGAAGATGCTCCCATTTGGTTCTTTAACTACAACAAGGCTGTCATGGCATTTCATCCCTGGGTTCATAACCTTTCCAAGGTAGCCCCGGAAATGATGTTCCAGGATCTAACCAGCGTGTGGGTTGATGAAACCTCTCCGCGTGCTAAATA
>NBML01000086.1 GCA_002085465.1 Desulfobacteraceae bacterium 4572_89
CTTATTTTTTATTTTGTCCTGGATCTCATCATAGGCTGCAACGGCATGGGTATAGTCTTGTTCAAAGACAGATTCCTTTTTTTTATTTTCCAGAAAAATGCCATATTGATCCAATTCCCGTTCCTGGGATTTTGCCTTCTTGTCAATGGCATCCCTTTCTTTTTCCCTTTGCTGATAATTCAGGGCAATATGCAGATTGCTCTTAAGCTGGTGCAAATCCTCAAGTGCATGGTCAAGGTTATCCAAAATCTGCTCATAGTTGAAATAATCATCCAGATTTACAGAATCAAGCCCGGCCAGATTGATCAAAACTCTTCCATCGTTGTAAAACCCGTTTTCACAATGGGATAGAATTGTTTTTAATCCATTGACAAGGGCTTTTTCATCATGGACATTGAGATCCCCCCCATTTACTTCAAAGGAGGTAAAGATCTGATTGTTAATGAGCTTCATGAGAATCTGGATATCAGATTCATTAAAATGATCTTTGATCAGAAAAAGAAGGTTCGACTTATTATGGGCCAATTGGGATTTCAGCTTATTGATCTGTTTTTCACTGGCTTGAATTTTCTGTTCCAGCCTTTTAACAGAATCAACACTGGATCTGCCCAGCTCAATGGTAATCTGGTCCCTTTGTTTTTCCAGGGAAAGTAATTGTTTACGACATTCTTCCATGGAAGGAAAAAGCTTGAATTGAATGGCCTGTTTTTCCAAATTTTTTTTCCAGTCATTCAGGTCTTCTTTCTTTTTAAAAAGTATCCTGGACTCTTCCCCCAACCGGGAATTTTCCTCTTCAATTTTCCTGATTTTATTTTCAAGTTCCCCGAATTCAGAAGTTAAAGTCTTAATGTCTGCTTTTTTCTGATCCCGTTCTTTTTGGTACCTGTGCTCGATATTTTGATAGGCTGTAGATAAAAACTGATAAATCTCATCCCATTCTGCTTTCAGGGCTGCAAGAGCTTCCACCTCATCTGAAATATTTTCTGCAACCCTGATCTTATTTCGTTCCTGTTCAAAGGATAGATTATAGTCTTTATACTCGGTCATAAAATCGCCGGAAACAGTTTCCCAGCTCGGCAAAAGCGCATTGATCAAAAACATTTTCACCTCTTCCATATTAAAATTGTTCATATGGAGGAGATTTTTAAAAATACTCATGAACAAACGATAATTTTTATCTGTAAGACTTTTGAGCCTGAAAAGCCCGATGGAAAATTTTTCATTCCCGTTAAGAGTGATCTCTTTGCCGATAAGGGCATCCTGCATCTGTTTGGGTCGAAGTTTTTTCACCCAGATATCTTTCAATCCCAGGTGACGTTCAAGTTCTTTCAGGGTCCGCACGGATTTTTTATTTTCCCCTTCCTGATCATCCACTAAAAAATCAGACAAGGTAAAATTTTTCTTAAAGGCAAACAATTGGTATTCATATCCTGCAAGCTGGCCCCTGCCGGCAGCTCCCAGCACATACATGCCCGTGTCCGTTAAAATTTCAGAAAGCACATAACTGTTTTCATAGGGGAAATAATATTTAAGTGTTTCTTTATCATCCTTTGGGAATACCATATCCCTCCGGTTGCAGAGAAAAGGAAATTGCAGGGCATTAATGGCAGTTGATTTTCCAACGTTGTTGGTGGCGGAAATGGACAAAGGTCTGTCAAGGGGAAAATCCCCCAAGGAAAAACTTTCTGTATTCAGGAGAACCAGTCTCCGGATGCCAAAGTGAATTTTATTCTCCAATTTCAATCTCCATTGTTTTCCCCTGCCTCAAAAGTATGGGTTTTAAGGGGTTCTTTAAATTCTGCAAACAGAGTTGTAAATCTGGATACAGATTTCTTAAACAGGATCAGATAATTGTCCCTGAATTCCAGAAACCCATATTTTTGAAGTCTCTGGACCAGTTTTAAAAGGTCTGATTCCCGGGTAATGTTAACCTTTTCCAGTATTTTCCTGTACTGATCCTGCTTTAGGTGGGGCAGATCCTTTACCTGGAAATACTCTTCCGTAATGGCTGAAATTGGATCTTTTCCCTGGTCTGCAAGAAAATCATAGAGAATGGCCATGAAAAGCGTGAATTTTTTACTGAGCCTGTTAACAGAGGTCCTTTCTTTGTCAGGCTCAAAATAGTAGACTCCCTGGGTGCCCTGGGATAAATTGTATCCCAGGGAATTAAACAGGGATCTGTACTGGACCTCATTTTCCGTTAATTCCCTGTACAATTCCCCATCATCAATACACAGATGAAACCCCATGGAGAAATGATGAAATAATTCCTTGATTTTTCCCAAAGATACAGATTCCGGGTCCTTGCTATACATGTTTTACCACCTTTTTTACCACATTTTTTTCAACCCTTAGATTAAATCCCTGGATCACATGGGTTTTTGTCTGAAAGTTTTGCTGTTCCACCTTATGGACTGCAAGGCTTTTCTCGGTCATCATGAGAAGGATGATATCTAAAATTTTTCCCGTTGAAAAATCAGGATATTGGTCAATGGCCCATTGAATGGCATTGTCTATGGGCAGATCAGATTTTATCTCATCCAGCACTGCATACCGGTTCAGGGGAGGCAGGAGTCTGGATGCCTCTGGTGATTTCTCCCCTTTATCCAGAACCAAAACAGGGGGCGCTGGATTTTCCTGAACATCCTTGAACCCGGCATAATATTTGATCAATCCCGTATCATTGCTCAACAGGGGGGATCTTTCCTTGAAAAACCAATCCAGGGTGGCGGTCTTTTCAATGGTTTTGAAATCATTCTTCCGGGCATACTCCAGGATAATGGAGGTACTGGAGGTCACCTTTGAATTTAATCTGGCAATTTCATACAAAGGCTGTAGCAAGGCCCTTGAAAGGCTGAAGGTTTCAATGAGATTTGCCTTCATATCCACAATCATATGCTTGGCCCTGCGAATATTTTCGCGCTCAGAAATAAGGGCACCGGTTGCCTCCAGAATATCCCCTGCCCTGTCTAGGCGGACAATGACATTATCGGTATTGGAGTCAAAAGCCCCCCAGGGGTCAATCATTTTAGCCATTGGAGTAATGTAGTTCTCCCAGGTTTCAAGAACATCGGCATAGCGCTGTTTCAAAGGAATGATCGTACTTATTTTTTTGGATTCCCCTACAATATTCTGGATGGCTTTGTAATTGTGAAGGGCCTGGCGTTTGACTATCTGGGTCTGTTTGTTGATCTTTTTGATACCCCGGATCATTTGATCCAGATCCCTGTCCTCAACAGCAGCCAGCAGGCCAGCGCTCAATTTATCAAACTGATCCAGATGGACCAGGATACTTTCGGAAAGGCCCAGCTGCTGCTCGTCTAAAAGATGCTCAACAATCTGTTCCGTTAAAAACCCAAGATTATAAAGGGTCTGTCCGGTGAAAAGCCGGGTAATCACCTCATAGAATAAAAGACGTTCAATAAGAGCGGAAGAATCCCCTTTGGGTTGGTGAAACCCGATTATCTGCACCAGGGTGGCCTGGTCAATGGGGCCCTGCCTGTTTATCTCAAACAGTTCAGCTATCAGGTCCCATTTTCTGGTAATAAATGCTAAATACCCTCTTGGTTTCATTAAAAATCCTTGGGATCAAAACATTACTATATTTTATGACTGAGCTTTAATGAACTGATCAATGGTCTACAATGCCTTTACCAGACAAAGAAAGCCAACAACCATGTAAATAAAATATTTATAAGATTGTACCCTTTATGGCAATAGTAAATTGGAACAATGATCCTGATGAGGGAGTAAATTAATTGTTTGAGAATATGGAATAGAAGTAATAAATCATGTTTGAAGAAAACACTATAGAGTTTTTCAAACAAATTGTACTTATGAAAAAGTTCTGTTTTAAACTCAAACCTGTTTTGTCAGATTCTTTTTGGAAAACTCTTGTGATAACAGCGGGTGGGAAAGCCATTGGGAACAGCCGCCAGGCAACGGTTGCACGATACACAGGCAACCTTGTCTTTTTTATTTTCCCTGAATTTTTTAATTATAAACGGCTCCCGGATAAAAGGGCGGCACATGGATATCAAATCGGCATCCTTGCTTGTTATTACCCGGGACATCTTATCCAGGGTTCGCATCCCACCCACAAGGCCCAGGGGAACATCTCCTATCACCGGCTTGATTGCTCTGGCCGCTGTCAAGTTGTATCCTTCATCATGATCATACTTGCCTTTCAAACTTTGAATCATAAGCCAGGCAACCGGCTTTTTCCAAAGCGGCATGCTTTGAACCATCTCTTTGACCGGCACCTCCCCCCTGCACATGTTCATGTATGAAAATACTGATGAGCCGCAGCTGACTTCAATCATGTCAACACCCAATTCTTTCAGCATCCCGGCGTATTCAGTCCTGTCTGCGGTTAAAAAAAGGAGACAGAAACTGATTGATCAGATAGCCATGGGCACAATGTAGCTGAATTCCATCGGCTCCTGCCTTTACTGCCCTTCCTGCAGCTTCTGCATAGGCATCTATAGTTTCTTTAATTTCAATTTCATTCATCTGGCGGGGTTTAAAAAAATTGATAGGATCCCTGACCGCGTTACTCGCTCCCAAAGGCATCTGGCCGAGATCTGCCGGGCTGGTCTGTTGCCCGGCATGGTTAAGCTGGAAAAAAATTTTGGAACCAGATTCGTGGACCTCTTTAACCAGACTTTTCAGCCCTTCAATCATATCGTTTGAATAAATACCAATAGGGGCCTTATATGCCCTACCCAGGGGATGGACATACATAAATCCTGGGATGATCAAACCGACGTCTCCCTGTGCCAGGAGGCGATAGCGTTTAATCAATTCTTTTGTAACTTTGCCATCATGATCTGCCATACCTTCATAGGTAGCAGAATGAACAAAGCGATTTTTGAGCTCTACATTACCAATCATCTGTGGGGTAAACAATACGTTCATAAAATATCCTCTATTTTACTTCAAATTTTTTACCGACCTGGTTGACAAAGAACTTTCCAATGCCTGTTGCTGCCTGTTCCAGGGTTGAAAACCTGTCATACACGGTTCTCATGGCCTTGACCTTGTCATTTTTATCAAATTCCCAGGCACACATGGCACACAATTCCACATCCCGGCCTTCAACCCTGGCATTTATCTTGTGTTCATAAAAGGCTTTTTTATCTGATATGATAATGTCATTGCCTGCATGATGCGCTGTCCATGACATGGTCCGGTTCTGCCAGTCCAGAAAATTCCTGATCTGTTCCTTGCCAGTAAAGGTCCCAAAAGGTGTGGTCCACGATCCTTCTTCAGTAAAATAGTCTGCTGCTTTTTCTAATTCACCATCCTGCATGGATTTGAGACAGTCTCTCATGAGTTGATCAATGTTTGACATTTTATTCCTCCTTATTATTTACGATTATTGCATAGCAACATTAGGATTCATTGACCAGAAATAAAGCAGCATGAGATGCAGTGGTAGAGATATTGACAGAGTCAATCTGATTTTAAATTACAATGGGGGGATTCAAATTTTAGAAATTAGTTCTTCCTACCAAATACAGGAAAAGGTGTCAATATAGAAATTAAAAAACTATACGGCGAAATTTATGCCTTTTCACGCATCTTTGGTTAAAATGACATGGGCAATAAAGTATCAGCATGTAAAGCCATCTGCATTATTGGGGTTGGTGAATACTGCCCTCTGTCTTAAGCCCTTCAAAAGAATTCTGCCGCATCACCTCATAACTGAGGATTGCCACGGTATTGGCCAGGCTTAAGGACCTTGTCTAAGGTATTTCAGGTTCCAATGTTTGAGGATAATTTTTCCATTACCATTGCAGAACAAGACCATATGATCTTTTTTTGCATAATCCATTGGGACACACATCACTTTGGCTCTATCTTTTGCCATTTCGAATAAGGTAAGGATTTCTTGACTTTGGTTCTGAAAAATGTTTTTCTTTTTCATAGTGAAGCTCCTTATAACCTGAAGCTCACGCGTAAAATTTCACTGCTTTATTGCAGATGAATCTTTAAAACATACCACTATTTTAGATGGTACATTGTATTTATGGGGAGCTTCACCTTTTTTGAAAAAAAATGAAACTATTTACCCCAGAATAATTGAGCCATGAATGTGTGTGAGCGAACTTGAAAAACTCTTACACATTCACAACATCAATTATTCTGAAAGGTACCAGTCTGGAGGAGAAGTAATAAAATATGTTGGGACAAGATTCTTCAGATCTTTTGAAGCAAATTGTACTTGGAGAAGATTCTGTTTTTGAACTCAAATCTGTTGAGTTCAAAGGGAATAAAATTACGGGTCCGCACCAAAACAGCATGGCAGACGAAATGGCTGCCATGGCCAATACCCATACCGGTGTCATTGTGCTGGGTGTGGATGATAAATCAAAAACCATTATCGGCATTCAAAAGAAGAAGCTGGATATTGTTGAAACCTGGCTGAGAAATATCTGCAATGATAAGATCGAACCGCCTTTGGATTGTATTATCCAGAAAGTTCCTATGGTATTGACGGATGGAACAGAAAAAATAATTATCCGTATTGATATTCCAAGAAGCCTGTTTGTACATCAGAGTCCTGGTGGATATTTTCGTCGAATAGGCAGTTCTAAACGTCAGATGAAACCCGATTTTCTGGCCCGCCTTTTCCAACAAAGAAGTCAAACCCGATTAATCCGTTTTGATGAACAAGTCGTGCCCCAGGCCACGGTTGATGACCTTAATCCAAAATTGTGGAATCGCTTCCGGACAATCATTTCACCAAAGAATGATCAGGAATTTCTGGAAAAGATGAAAATGATTGCTAAGGAAGAAAACAATACTTTCAAACCAACCATCAGCGGTATTTTAATGGCCTGCGATACACCGGAATCTTTTATAAACTCTGCTTTTATCCAGGCTGTCTGTTATCGGGGGACTGAACGAAATGCCTCTTATCAGTTGGATGCCAAAGATATAACCGGGCCTTTGGATGTTCAAATTCGAGATGCCTGCAAATTTATTGACCGAAATATGCGTGTCTATGCTATCAAAGCTCCGAATCGAGTTGAAACCCCACAGTTTTCTTTAAATGCTGTGTTTGAAGCAGTTGTAAACGCTGTGGCCCATCGAGATTATTCTATTTATGGTTCAAAGGTCAGATTGCACCTTTTTTCTGATCGCCTGGAAATTTTCTCTCCAGGGTCAATCCCGAATACCCTTACTGTTGAAAGTTTATCCGAACGTCAGTCTGCCAGAAATGAATTGCTCAGTTCCATATTGGCCAGGTGCTCCATGAATGTGAATGCCATTGGTAGCCTTCGCAGTTTTATTATGGATAAACGGGGAGAAGGGGTCCCAATAATCCTTTCCGAAAGTGAAGCTCTCTCAGGAAAAAGACCGGAATATCGTCTCCTGGATGATGCCGAACTTATGTTAACTATTTTTGCTGCAATTCCACCTTTTGATGATTTTTAGCCTTGAGTAGAGGTAATAAATCATCACTGTAACTAGGATAAATCACCCTCAATTTTCAACCCTTCAAAAGAGTTCTGCCGCATCACCTCATAACTGAGGATTGCCACGGTATTGGCCAGGTTTAAGGACCTTGTCCGGGCCGACATGGGGACTCTTACGCAAAACTCCTGGTTTTCTTCCAGCATTTTTTCCGGCAGTCCAATGGACTCCTTGCCAAAAATCAAAAACACTTCCTTTTCATAAAAAAACTCATCGCATCGATTACTTGCTTTTTTGGAAAGAAAAACTTTCTGGCCCTGGGGATTTTTTCCTAGAAAATCTTCATAATTCTTGTAATATTTTACATCTACATCTTTCCAGTAATCCATACCGGCCCGCTTTAAATATTTATCCTCCAGGGAAAACCCAAAAGGTTCAATCAAATGCAGAATTGCACCCATGGCATTACATGTCCTGCCAATATTTCCAGTATTCTGAGGTATTTCAGGTTCCAATAATACAATATTCAATTTAACCATTATTGCGCCTTATTTTTTATTGCGCCTTATTTTTTTACAAAAGATTGTTTTTTTCAGTATATTTCTGCAAAGCTTTTCTGGTTGTATCAAAGGCCAGGTGATCCCAGGGTATTTTATTTTTTTTAAATTCATCAATGGACATGGATTCATGACAGGGCCGGATGGTTCCGCCAGTGATATCACTATGATATACAATGATGATGTTTGCTTCTCCTGGATAGGAATAGGTACCCAGGAGACCATTAATTTTAGTGTGCAATCCTGTTTCCTCAAAAAATTCACGTTTTGCAGCCTCTTCCAGGGTTTCCCCCCTGTCCACATACCCGCCTGGAAGAACCCAATACCCTTTTTTGGGCTCTTTATTCCGCCTTTGAAGGACAACCCCGTTCTTGGTTTCGGCAATGGTGCAGGCCACAAGCTTGGGATCCAGATAAAAAATAAAATTGCAGTCTTTGCACACAAGCCTTTCCGGCTCGTGATGGATCAGTCTTTTTTTTTCAAACTCCCCTTTGCATAAAGGGCAGAATTTATATTCACCTTTTTTGTTCATAATCCTTTGTTATCCTGACACATTTTGTGTGAAAAACTATTTTCCCATATCTTCAATTTTAAAATCAATTTGATAAAGATAATACATCTTGCAGTGTAAGGCAAAATTATTCTTATGGATAAAATCTGCTTTGGAAATCAAAAGTCTGTAATTGACAACTCCATTGAAATATCAATGATAACCTGCCTGAATAATTTACCTGAAAACAGATTTTCTTTTTCTTGCAACCTGAACATTAGATATGGTATTTTTATTAATTTTTGGAGTGACCAAGTGATTCATCTGACAAGCATATCAAAGCAGCACGGTTCCCAAATTCTTTTTAAAAATGCCAGCCTGCAGATTCTGTCATGCACAAAAATCGGGCTTGTGGAAGCCAATGACACTGCTTGAAAAATATGGGGAAGCTACCGAAGAGTTTGAGAATCGTGGGGGATTACACAACAACCACCTATGGGGGAAATTATGATTTTTATATCAAGGAACGTAAAATCAGACTGGTATTCCCATTACAGCCATAACAGAATTATCCCGTATTGTACCATTCCAGCAAAAACGTGGGGATTATAACACTGAACCGCCCCCACCGCCTGAATGCCATTAATATCGATCTGCTCAAAGGATTTATGAAACAGCTTGACAGGGCAAGACTGGATACCCATGCCCAGGTGATTATCCTGACCGGAGAAGGAAAGGCCTTTTGTGCCGGTGAGGACTTAAAGGATACTGCCTCGGGTAAAAGTCTTGAGCAATGGACAGATGAGGCCCAGAGGCTCCAGGATATACAGAGGATGACCATGAAACTTGGCAAACCCATTATTGCTGCGATTCCCGGGTATGCCCTGGGCGGTGGATGCGAATTTGCCATGGGATGCGACATCCGCATTGCCTCAGAAAAAGCTGTATTTGGATTCCCCGAGACCACAGTGGGCATGACCGTTACCAATGCCGGTACCAAATTATTACCCCATCTTGTGGGACTTGGTAAAGCCAAAGAGCTTATATTGACCGGTGATTTCATTGATGCGTCCGAAGCCCTGAAAATAGGTCTTATTAACCGAGTGGTGGCTTTGGAAAACCTCATGGCAGAAGCCATGGCCATGGCCAGAAAAATTGCCAGCCGCTCCCCCCTTGCCACAAACCTGTCACGAACTGCCATTGACCAGGGCATGGAAGCAAGTTTTGAACAAATCATGGAGCTTGAGAAAAGCCATTTGCTCATCTGCGGACAAAGCGGAACTGACTTTGTGGAAAAACGGCTCAAGGAGATGGGCAAAAAATAAATCGCCTGGTTTTTAAAAAACTGGCATCACAGGAAAAGAAAATGGAACAGACAATGTTTAATCCGGATATGGAATCCTTATCTTTATCAGAACAGAAAAAAATGGAAAAAGATCTTCTCCTTGACCAGATTAATTATGTATACAAAAACAGCACCATGTACCAGGAAAAGTTTGCAAAAGCAGGAATCACAAAGGATCAAATCAAAAATACAGAGGATCTTTCCCTTCTTCCCTTTACCACAAAACAGGAACTTCGGGATTCCCAAAAAAGACTGGCGCCATTTGGTGATTTTTTAGCTGCTCCGGCACATAGCATCAACCGGGTCCACAGGACTTCCGGCACCACGGGCAGCTTCATCTATACTGCCCTGACAAAAAACGACCTGGACCTGACCCACAATTGCGGGGCCAGGGCCTTCTGGGCAGCAGGGCTTCGACCCCATCATCGGGTGGTACACTGCCTGAATTACTGCATGTGGATGGGCGGATACACGGATCATGCCAATCTGGAAACAACCGGGGCCAGTGTTCTCCCCTTTGGTGTGGGCAATGCCAGACAATTGATCCAGATAATCAAAGATGCTGGAATAAATGTGATTTCATCCACACCCTCCTATCCAAATCATCTGGAAAAAGTAGTAAAAGCTGAATTCAACATGGACCCACAAGAACTGGGACTGGAGCTGGGATTATTTGGCGGAGAACCCGGGCTTGATAATCCTGTATTCAGGCAGAGGATGGAAAATACCTGGGGGATGAAGGCTCAGAACGCCAACTATGGGGTTTCCGATGTTCTCTGCAATTTTGCCTCGGTCTGCCCGGACAATTATAAACTCCATTTCCTGGGACAGGGTGCCTTGCTTGTCCAGCTCATCGATCCAGTGACCCTTGAAGATATTCCTGTTACCCAGGGAGCCATGGGGGAAATGGTGTTGACCCATCTGAAAAAAGAAGCCCAGCCCCTGGTCCGGTACCGGACTTCCGATCTTATGGAAATCCTGGAAACAGGCCCGTGTAAATGCGGCAGAACAGGATTCCGCTTCAGGATACTGGGAAGAACCGATGACATGCTCCATGTAAAAGGCATCAATGTATTTCCCAAAGGTATTGCCATGGTGCTTGAAAATCTGGTTCCAGAGGTCACAGGGGAATTCCAGATCATCCTGGACCACCCATCCCCCTATACAAACCTGGATATAAAAGTAGAGCATGGGCCCCATATCACGCCCGACAATAAAATAGATCTGAAATTAAAAATTGAAAAAAAAATCAAAGAAACCCTTAATTTTAAAGGGAGAATAGAACTTGTAAAACCCGATTCAATTGAACGGACAAGAATGGGAAAGGCAAGAAGGGTTATCCGAAATTATGAATAATCCCTAGCGCCGGCTCTTGAACCTGGCCTCTCCGGCTTCCAGCTGGTCAAGGATCTCCAGATAGGTGACATAACGCTCTTGAGCAATACTTCCGCTTTCCACCAGGTTTACCACGGCACAACCCGGTTCGGTTCGGTGGCGGCAATCCCGGAAACGGCAGTGATCCTCCATGGCCTCTTCAAAACCTGGAAAATATCCGGCAAGATCCCCGGCTGAAATATCCACCAGTCCAAACTCGTTAAAACCAGGGGTATCCACCAGTTCACCGCCCCCTGGCAGGGAATGAAGGGTGGAAACAGTTGTTGTATTGCACCCCCTACTACCCGCTTCATAAAGCTCTCCAACCCTGAGATCCAGAGTGGGACAGATGGCATTGAGCAGGGAGCTTTTGCCCACCCCTGTAATGCCCACAAAAAAACTCCGGAACCCCTGCCCCAGAAACAGTTCCAAGGCACCCAGGCCCTCACCGTCCACTGCGCTCACGACAAAAACATCCAGGATTCCAGAATAGATGGCTGTTAATTTTTCAACAAAGGTTTCAGAGTCTTCAAGATCTCCCTTATTGATCACCAGCACAGGAATCAGGCCCGCCTCCCTGGCTGCAACAATAGCCTGATCAATATATCCGGGAGCAGGCAAAGGCAGGGGTGCAACCACCACTCCCAGAACATCCAGGTTGGCACCGACAATCCTGACACTGCCCCGGGAATCCCTTCGGCAAAGTTCTGTTCTGCGCGGTAACCGTTTAAGGCGATGGTCCTGCACAACCACGCTGTCACCCACAACATGACCGGAGTTCCTTTTCACCTTTACCATCTGCCTTTCTCCGGTTTCAAACAAAATATTCACTGCAATGCCATGGTGGGCTACAATCACACCCCTTTGAGCCGGATCGGAACCGGCGGAATGCTTTTCCCTCTGTTTTTCAACACCTTTTTTCTTACTTTTCAACCACTAACTCCTAAAAATCTCGCTCATTTTTATCAAGAGATTGATATCACCTTCCACCTTGTATTTCTGGTCCATGAACATCTGTTGGCCATCCGCCTTTTTTGTCATAATATCCATCCAAAGTTCAAAGGGAGCAATAATGGCAATATCCGACTTTTCAGCTGATCCCAATCTGCAATTTATTTTATTATTAAGGATTTCGAAATAACAATCCCCTTTTTGTTCACCTGAAAAGATGAACTGGTAGACCCCTTTAACTCCGTCTGATTTTTCCGGATTAAAACCCTCTTTCATGATTGCCAGGAATGATTCCAGAGAGTTAGGCCGCGGAGTCATCCCTAACTTATCAAATTCTTTAGGGGTCACACCTTCATCAATACAGGTTTGCCAAAAAATATTTCCAACAGCAGACATGGTTTTAAAATCGGTGGTAGGCGTATTGATTGCCTCCATTGTCTTTTTTGATACAGCGTTATTTTTGATCAGCTCCCTACCCCCCTGGGTTATAGCATCCAATACAGATTTTACTACAGGGTCGGATTTTTTTTGTGCCAGGGTTTCCGCACCGGGAATATAAATTTCTGCTTTTAAGTTTTTCCCATACAAATAGTTCAAATAAGAGCTTAGCTGCTCAAAAACCGAATGCTCGGGAAAACCGGCAACAGAGACCGCGACTACCGGGGGCGGGTCCTGACGCAGAGGATGCAATGTTACACCGTTTTTCGACACAATAAAAGGTTCTACAAAGGGCAGTGTGCGCTCAATAAATGTTTTCATATTTGCATTAAGAGTATAATGGAAAAGAGGAGTTGCCAGGATACATAGATCGCTGGCCATGAATTTTGGAAAAAGCTCTTTGCTCATTTCATCTTTATGAATACATTCACCCGGTGTTTTGGTCCAGCAAGTAAAACATCCAATACAATAATTAATCTTTTTTTTGAAAATATTAATTACCTCAACCTCGGCTTCTTCTTCTTTCATCCCTTCAATTAATTGATTCAGGATCAGTTCTGTTTTACTCTGCCCTCCCACCCGGGCACTGGAATTAATTGCCAATACTTTCATGGTAAACTCCTTTTTATAAAATTAATTTCCAATGGAAACTCGTACAAAAAATGTGTATTTTTATGAATACAAGTAGAGATAATGAATCCTTGACCCAATGTTTATATCCTCTTATAGTAGCAGAAGGAAACAACTTATCAATCAAATTCTGATGATGTGCAAGCGAAAAAAGGATATCACCATAAGATGTTGGATTTAATAAAAAAAATTATTGGCAGCCACCATGGCAAAACCCAGACCACAGACCAGGATGTTCCAAACGCTCATTTGGCATTAACCGTACTGCTGCTTGAGGCCGCATATGCAGACGGCGAATGCAGTGGAGAAGAAAAAAATCATCTTGTTGAAACACTTGTGAAAAATTTTGATATACCCATAGAGGAAATTAATACCCTGCTGGCTGAAAGAGACAAAGAAGACAAGGAGTATGTGAACCTTTTTCACTATACTCACTTTATCAACGAAAATTTTTCTGAAAAGCAGAAAATAGATATAATGGAATCTGTCTGGCGTATCATTTTGATAGACGATCACCTTGAAGCCCATGAGGACCACTTTGCCCACAAACTTGCAAACCTTCTCCGCTTAAGCCATAGCGATTTGATTGATGCTAAACTCCGGGCAAGAAAACAGCTTTCATATTAATTTATGGTGTTCTCTCAAATTTTCAGAGAGTCTTTGGGTTAATTGAAAAGCTTTTTCAACTGTTTTTTCCTTGTCTTGATTGATCAGGCAACAGGTAGCAGGCGATATCAGGCTTTGGCTCAAAATTTGATCCAGGGGGACTCCATTTTTCGATAATGTATTCCAGATAGTATTTAACTTAAAGGCAAGCAGGTCGAGATTTTCTTTTTCAAAGGATTCAATACCGGTTGGAACGATTCCCCAGACCAATATCCCGTCCCTGTCTAAAAAATTTTTAATGGAACCATGGCAGGATGCCAATATCTGGGCATTGGTATATACATCAAATGAGACTACATCCATGTCAAGGCCTAAAAGAAAATCCCAGTCCGGATTACCGCAAAGATGTATTCCCCGTGGACCATCAATTGTGGAAAAAAAAAGGTCCAAATCTTCTTTGGCTTTTTGTTCTCCATATCCTGACATCGCTGAAAAAATAAATTGCATACCGGGTTCATCTATAAACATAAATGCATTGGTGTTTTTTTCCTTCAGCTTTCTTAGCTGGATATTAATCCGTTTGGCCATAATTTCAAACATGAAAGGCCTGATAGTATCGTCAAACAATATTGGGCGGTCATCCTGATCCAGAACATTAAAGCCGAAGCTGACAGGGCCTTCAAGCTGTCCCCTGATCCCTGGCCTGTCCCTCAGATCAAGATCTAAAAACTTGTGATACACTGAAGAATAAACAGGACTGACATCAAAATATTCCAGATCCTCAAAATGGGACATGGTCTCTTCAAATTCATCTATGAATTTATCCATGGAGAACCGTAAGGTTTTATTTTCCATATCAAGCAATATTCCAGGAAAATGCTCTGCCGCCTGTACGTACATATCTTCGTAGTAACTGTAATTGGGTAACTGGGGCCAGAATGGAATGTCAAGACTTAAGGCAGTTTTAAGAGCCTGATTTATATCTGTATGTGGCATGACTGCCATTGCTGTTGTTAATAATTTTCCGGGGATAGTCATCTAAACACCTTTTTCTTTTAAAAAAGAACACTCCTTGTTGTCCACATGGTAAACATTTTTTATAATTTGTTTCATAGATCAGCGAATAATAAATTTATGATTTACAGTCAAGCTATAAAAATTTTTGGGTCAACCAGCACTTGTAGAAAACCTGGGACCGATGTTACCAAACTGCTCTATGGATTTCGCAAAAGCCTTTTACATTCGGTTTCATATTCCAGGGTATTGCCATTTAAAGAAAGTTTGAAATCAGACGTTGTAAGGGGAGAACACTTCTCTGTATAAGTAAATCTGGTCGGAACATTAGGATTCAGAACTCTAAGGGGTTGATGGGATTTTATTGAAAACAAAAAAGAGCCCTTGAATTTTAATTGGTCTTTAAAATTACAATCAATATTTAAAATCCCTTTTCATGGCTCTTCTCCACCCGAACGAATGTTTTCCCCGATTAAAAAGTGGTCAAATAATTGCCTGGATTTCTGGGGAAATCCATTTTTTTTGATAACCCGAGGCATTTATCATCAGATTCAAATAAAATCCCCTGTCCCTTACAATAGATAAAAGATATCCTTTTTTAAAAGACGTTCCAGGGTTTAATGAATACATATAGGGCTCACTATTTGAAATCACTGAGAAAATATATTTCGATAATTCTAAA
>NBML01000087.1 GCA_002085465.1 Desulfobacteraceae bacterium 4572_89
TTGTGGCCATGGGAAGGCTTTCCTGGGCAGAAGAAGAATTCCAAATACAGAGCCGGGTCCGGTATGAAAACAATCATACCGTTCCCTTGTTTAAAAAATTTAAAGGTGCCGGTAAAATAGATAACAGGAGCCTGGCGGTTCTTGAAAATTTATTGCAGGTCAGACTGTCAATTGCTCAAAAAAAGGACCGGCCGTTGTTTAAAATTTTATCAAATCCTTCTTTAATGACCATGGCCCGGGAGAAACCCGTGACCATTGATCAGATGTTGAAGACAAGGGTAATAAGTCAAAAACAGGCAGGTATGTACGGTAATCTTTGTGTGGAAGCAATTGTTAAGGCCATGGAACTATCGCATGAGGCATTGCCTTCATATCCGAAAACCAGAAGGCCGAGAAAAGATATGAAAATTCAGGACAGGATCAAACGCCTGAAAAAGATGAGGGAAAAACTGAGTATCACAATAGGGATTGAACCGGGATTTCTATTGAACAATGCATTGATTGGCTCCATTGCTTTTCAAAAACCTGCCACCCTTGAAGATCTTTTGAAAATTGAAAATGTAAGGCACTGGCAAGTGGAAGCCATTGGTGGAAAAATCATATCAACCCTTGGATATTGTAAATCTTAACGGAGAAAAGTATGGAACTTGAATTTGCTAAAATGGAAGGCCTTGGCAATGATTTTATACTCCTGGATGATAGAAAAGGAAAAATTGAGCAATATGAAAATTACCCGACCCTGGCAAAAAGGCTTTGTTCAAGACATTTTGGCATTGGCGCAGATGGGATGATTCTGATCCTTGGATCCCTAGATCATGATATAAAATTCAGAATATATAATTCCGACGGCTCCCAGGCCCAGATGTGTGGTAACGGGATACGGTGTTTTGCCAAATATCTGTATGAAAATAAGGTCATTTCCCAAGAAAAAATGAGGGTGGATACAAAGGCCGGAACTGTCATTCCTGAGGTTCTGGTGGATGATAAGGATCAGGTTCAGTTGGTAAGGGTGGATATGGGAGAACCTGTTCTTCTGTGCAAAGATATCCCTTTTAAAAGTGACAATGAAACAGCCATTGAAGAGCGTTTGATGGTTGGGAGCAAAACATATCGTATCACGACAGTATCCATGGGGAATCCCCATACCGTTATCTTTGTCGATGATGTGGGAAAAATGGATATCAAAAAAATCGGCCGATCAATTGAAACCCATGAAAGATTTATAGAAAAGACCAATGTTGAGTTTGTTGAAGTAGTAAACAAAAGAGAATTTAAGATGAAAGTATGGGAAAGGGGCGCCGGGATTACACTGGCCTGTGGTACAGGTGCCTGCGCCAGTCTTGTTGCGGCCAGCCTGACGAACAGAGTAGAGAAAAAAGCCATCGCTCATCTTGATGGTGGAGATCTTGAACTTTATTGGGATAAAAAAACAAACCATATTTTTAAAACCGGCCCTGCCACCCTGGTGTTTGAGGGACGGATCAGAATTTAAAACATATACAGTCTTCAAACTTCAGGCCAGAGATCATAAAAATGGTTGACGGGTCCGTGACCCTTGCCTGTAGTATAGTCTGCTCCTGCTGTGAGGGCACCGGTGATATAGGTTTTGGCATTCCGGACAGCAGTTTTAAGCCCAACGCCTTTGGCAAGATTGGCACAGACAGCAGAGGACAGAGTGCAGCCGGTCCCATGGGAGTTTGGGGTGTCGATGCGGGTGGCCGGAAGTTTAGTCATGGTGTCGGTATCCTTTTGATATAGAAGATCACAGCTGTCCTCATGGGTGAGGTGACCCCCTTTTAGCAGAATATTGTCACACCCCAGCATCGCAAGATCTCTTGCAGCCCCGGTCATATCTTTCAGGGTTTCAACATTCCGGTCCAAAAGTACCGAAGCTTCGGGCAGGTTGGGGGTGATAATGGTGACCTCGGGGATGAGGATGGTTTTTAATGCCTGGACGGCATCACTCCGGAGCAGGTTGTCTCCGCTCTTGGAAATCATGACCGGGTCCAGTACAATATTGAGACATTGCCACTGGACTAATTTTTTGGCCACCATTTCAATGACCTCAGGGGAGTGGAGCATGCCTATTTTTACGGCATCCGTGCCAATGTCCGTCATGACGGCATCTATCTGCTGACCAATGAATTTCGGTGGAACCGGGAAAATGCCGGTGACCACCCTTGTGTTTTGGGCAGTCAGGGCAGTAATGGCAGACATACCAAAACAGCCCAGGGCGGAAAAGGTTTTTAAATCAGCCTGTATACCGGCACCGCCGCCACTGTCCGACCCTGCTATGGTTAATGCCCTGAAATAAGATTTCATTATGGTCTCTCCTGTGGGATATAGGTTTTTTCAAAAATATGGACAAGCTGTTGGGTTGCATCAAACGCATTATCTGCCGAACAGATGGCAGATACCACAGCAATTGCATCGGCTCCGGCTTTTATGACTTCTTCTGTATTGGCGGCATCAAGCCCGCCGATGGCCACCAGAGGGTGGTGGCTGTAGTCCCTGATTTTTTTAAGTCCCGCTATGTCCCAGGGTGTTTTGGTATCTGTTTTGGTGGGTGTGGCAAAAATCGGGCTGACCCCCAGGTAGTCTACATCCAGATCCTGGGCCTTTTGTACATCTTCCCAGGTTTCCACGGACAGTCCAATGACAGCGTCGGGCCCCATCAGCTTTCGGGCATGGTTATAGGGCATGTCACTCTGGCCAAGATGAACGCCATCTGCTTTTACTGCCAGGGCAATATCCACCTTGTCGTTGATGATCAGGGGAATCCCGGCCGGTTTCAGGATGGACGAAAGATCCTGGGCTTTTTTTAGAAACAGCCGGGTGTCAGTGTTTTTTTCCCGGAGCTGAACACAGCAAACACCCGCTTTGACCGCATCTGAAACAATGGATTCAAGAGATTTTCCTTTACAGGCCTTCTGGTCTGTTACAAGATAAATTCCTTTCATGGTCTTCCCTATTCTTTAAAAAGTTTTTTGATATGGGTTTCGGACAATTGGTAAAGGGCATCAATAAAATTGACCTGGAGAGTGCCTGGGCCCTGGGCGTTTTTGGCAGCCATTTCTCCTGCAATGCCCATGATGGCCATTGCATGGGCTGCAGCCTTTTCAAAATTCTTGTTTACTGCGGCAAAGGCACCACAAATGGCTGTTGCAGTACAGCCAAGGCCTGTGACACGCGGCATCATGGCATGGCCGTTTTTAACCTGGATGATGGTCTCCTGTGACACAATATAATCTGTTTTGCCGGTGATGCAGACCGTACAGTCAAATTCTCTGGCTAAAGCCTTGGCAGAATCAATGGCCTGATCCGAAGCACTGGTACTGTCCACACCTTTGGTGACTATGTCCTGTTCGCATAATGCCATGATTTCCGAGCCGTTTCCCCGGATAATGGAAGGCCCTGATGACTGGATAAGTTCTCTGGCAGTCTTAGTTCTGTATTGGGTGGCACCAACCCCTACAGGATCAATGACAATGGGAATCTGTCTTTGCTCTGCTTTTTTGGCAGCCATGAACATAGCCTCGATCCAGGCATCGCTCAGGGTGCCGATATTAATGACCAGAGCTCCTGCAATCCCTGCCATTTCTTTCACTTCAGGCACGGCATGGGCCATGACCGGGGAGGCGCCCAGGGCAAGAAGAGCATTGGCAGTCGTGTTCATGACCACATAGTTGGTGATATTGTGAACCAGGGGGCCGTTCTCTCTGATTTTTTCAACATCATTGAAGATGCTTGATGGGGTGATCGTCATTGGGATTCTCCTTACTTGAATGTATGGATGAGCACTGATGCATCCACTCTGTTTTTAATCAGCCCGTATTTTAAGGCAAAGTCAGCAAAGGCCTGCCATTTGGCAAGGTTGTGACCGGTTTTTACCGCAAAATAGGGCCGGGTGAGTTCAAACGCCAGGGTTTCAATTTTTTTATCTGCTGCAGGTACGGCAGACAGATACGTTGCCAGTGCATCTTCAGGATGGGTTTTTGTATAGGCAAACGCCTTTTCAATGGCGTTGACAAAGCCTTTAACAGCGCCTGGTTTTTCCTTCAGGGTTTTTGGGCCGCAGACAAAAATTAATTCTTCATAATCCGGTATTCCCCATTTCTCCAGTTCAAAGAATTGGGCTTTAACCCCGTGCTGGGCCATGCCAACGGTTTCATAGGTCTTAAAAGGCCCCATGATAGCATCCACCTTGTTGGAAACCAGGGCGGGCAGGATGGTAAATCCAACATTCACAGGGGTATAATCCTGGATATCGTTGATGGAAGCAAATGCATCCAACAGCACATCCATGAGTCCGGGTACGGTATAACCGATCTTTTTATTGGACAAATCAGAAGGTTCTTTGATGCCCTTGCCTTCAAGAAAGAGCAGGGTGGTTAATGGATGAACCACCAGGGGAGCTATAACCTTGAGGGGAAGCCCCTGGTCTGTGGCAATAATGGTCTGGGGCTGGTATGAGACAGCAATATCCATATGGCCGGATGCAGTGAGTTTCAGGGCATCTGATGTTTCAGACGGACTGATGATGCTCACCTCAATGCCCTGGTCGGCAAAATATCCCTTTTCATTTGCCACATAAATGGGCAGATGATCCACATTGGGGAACCAGTCCAGCATGAGTTTAAGTTTTTCCCCAGCCATAAGGGTTGAACTTCCCAATAAGGTGATGGCTAAAATAATACCGATAATTTTGTTTTTCATCATTTGTTTTCCTTAAATTATTTCCATTTTATGATTTTTCTTTCCAAAATTCCCACCAGCCACCACAGCGCAAGGCCAATGGCAGTAAGCCACAGTATGGCAGCAAAGACCAGATCCACCTGAAGTCTTGCATTGGACTGGATCATGAGAAATCCCAGCCCCTGTTGAGCTCCCACCCATTCCCCGATCACAGCGCCGATGGTGGCCACGGTTACCCCTACCTTTAAGCCTGCAAAAAAACGGGGCAGGGCCCAGGGCCAGTAAAGCAGTGTCAGGGTTTTAAAAAAGGAGGCCCCCATGAGCCGGAACAATACCCTGAATTCCGGATCACAGCTTTTGAGTCCTTCCAGCAGGCTGACGCAGATGGGAAAAAAGATAATGATCCATGCCATGAATACCTTGGAGGCAATCCCATAGCCCAGCCAGACCACTAAAAGCGGGGCCAAAGCAAAAACAGGTATGGCCTGGGATGCCACAAGGAACGGGGAAAGCGCCTTTTCCATGGCAGGCCTGGCAAACATGATAATGGCCAGGGGTACGGCAGTACACACTGCCAGGCAGATACCTATTATGATTTCTGTAAAGGTGATGGCGGCATGGGGCAAAATAAACGGGGCCCGGATCAGAGCAATGGTAAATATGCTTGAAGGTGGCGGGAGAATAAATACAGGCACAGACAGGATTCGGACAAAGGCCTCCCAAAAGCCCAGGATCAGGACCATAAATATGACTGCCAGCAAATTAACCCGGTTCATGGATCAGGTCTCCTTCAAGGATATCCAGGACATTTGCTTTGATATCCAGTAATGCCGGGTTGTTAAATTTTCTGGGTTTGGGTTGATTTAAGACAAAATGCCGGATGATGGTCATGGGCATGGGGCTGAGTAGATAAATTTCATCTGCAAGGAGCAGGGCTTCCTCAATATCATGGGTGATCATGAGAATGGTTTTTTTAAACTCAGTCTGGAGCAGCAGCAAAAGAGATTGAAGGCTTTTTCTGGTGATGGTATCCAGAGCGGATAAGGGTTCATCCAGCAGGATCAGATCCCGGTTGAACATCAGGGTCCTGACCAGGGCACATCTCTGGCGCATGCCCCCGGACACCTGATTGGCGTAATGGGATTCATATCCTTTCAGTCCCAGGCGCGCAAAAAGCCTGCGAGCCTGACTTTCTGCCTCTACCATATCCTGTTTACCTGTTTTAGCCGGCAGCAGGGCATTGTCAAGAAGGGAAAACCAGGGCAGCAGCATATCTTTTTGCTGCATATAAGCAGCATGTTGGCTCAGGTTGGAAAAGGGTTCATGGTTCCAGGAAAGGTTTCCCTCATCGAGTTGAATGACGCCTGTCAACCCGTCAAACAGGGTGCTTTTGCCACATCCGGAAGGTCCCACCAGGATATGAAACCGGCCCGGGGCCACCGTGAGATCAAGCCTGGAAAAGACCGTTTGATCCTTAAAATATTTTGTGACACAAGATACCTGGAGCATAAAAAAACAGTTGCCCTTTTAAAAGGTTATTAAAAACCGTACTAACAAAAAAAGGCGGATGTGAATCCAAGGTGTGAGAAGGATATGGGTCATGTTGAGTGCCGGGCCAAAAAGTTTTTTATGGTTAAAATCAAAATAGCTTTTTAAGTTCTTCTTTTAAAATTTTACCCATGGTATTTCTGGGCAGCTTTTCAATAAAGACGATTTGTTTCGGACATTTCCAGTCATGGAGGTGCTCTTTGCAAATGGTTTTGACTGCACTGGATACATCTTTTGAACCAGGCGTTTTGACCACAGCCACCACAATTTTTTCTCCCCATTTTTCATCGAAAATACCGACAACTGATGCTTCAATAACCTCATCAAGCGTGTTGATTACGGCCTCAATCTCATTGGGAGAAACATTTTCCCCTCCTGTGATGATAATGTTCTTTAATCGATCCGTAAGATAATAATATCCGTCCTTATCCATTTTGCCCAGGTCGCCGGTTTTAAACCAGCCCTGTTCAAAGACTTTGGCTGTTTCTTCGGGTTTTTCCCAGTAACCGGGCGTAATGGAGTCTGATTTAAGCCAAAACTCACCGGTCTGGCCGGGTTCTACATTAAAAGCGGTATCAGGATCAACAATTCTTACCTCAAGGCCGGGAAGTGTAATCCCAATGGAACCAGGTTTTTTTTCACCGTGCAGGGGATTGGAAAAATTCATGCCGGTTTCCGACATGCCTTCCCGCTCCACAGGCTCTTTGCCAAATGTTTGTTTGATTCTTTGAAACTCTTTAGGCGGCAGAGGCGCTGATCCAGATGTCCACAGTCTCATGTGATCAAAATAAAGTGTCTGATCCTGAAATGTGTCAATGAGTTTTGAATACATTGCCGGAACTCCCATAAATACTGAACAGACCAGATCTCCTTTGTTATTTTTTAAAATATCAATCACGATTTTTGGGGCAAACATATCAAGCACCACCACATGAGCCCCTGATATCAAAGCAGTGTGGAGGGCAAAGCATAATCCGTGAACATGAAAAAGGGGCAGGGTATGGCATAAGGTATCCGAATCTGAAATTTCCCATATCTCAATAATATTTTTTGCATCATTAACCAGATTTCTCTGGGTTAGGACAGCCCCTTTAGGGTCACCAGTTGTGCCGGATGTATAGATGATAAGTCCCGGATCGTCAGGAGCCAGGGTTGCTTTCTCTACAACATCGGAACAGGGCTTTAAAAAGGCCATCTCCTGGAAAGGGATTTTTGTATCAATTTCCATACAGGTCAAGCTGGAATCAATCTGTTTAATCATCCCGGCCTGATCCGGGTTTATGATCGTGAGAGATGGTGCTGCATCATTTAACAGATATGTTAATTCGGATTTTTTAAACCCTGGATTCAGGGGGACACACACCGCACCTATTTTTTGAAGGGCAATGTAGGCAACAATAAAAATCATGGATTTATCTATGAGAAGCACAACATTGTCTGATTTTTTTATGCCTTGTTTTAAAAACAGGTTGGCCATTTTGTTTGAATTTAAATCCAGGTCCTGGAAAGACATTCGGGTCTCTAATTTATCACCTCTTAAAAAAGATAGAGCTGTTTTTTGTTTATACTTCATAAAACAACTCTCTAACAGTTCTGCAATGGACACCATTTTAATTTATCCTTTCTTGAAAAGGTCAGTATTGTTTTCTGCTATATCCCAGAACAGTCCTGTCATAAGTATAAGGCCTTGCTTTGCAATCTTTCCTAAAAAATGTTCATTGGGTGCATGCTGGTTGCAGCCGCCGTATGAGTGGGGTACCCAGATGGTGGGCATATCGATGACTTCACTGAAAGCATCATTGGGCAATGTACCCCCAAGATTTGGAAGAAATGCAACTTTTTTATCCAATTTGCCCAGAGTGGTTTCAAAAGAAGATGTGACAAATTTAACCCAGGGGTTATCCGGGGCCATGCGGGTGGCAAGCCCGTAGTTGTTTGGAACCGGCTCAATTTTTACCATGGAAAAATCGTGATGGTCCAGGTGTTTCCTGATTGCCGGAATAAAGGTGTCCGGATTTGAGTCGGCAATAAACCTTATATGGCATCTTGCCCATGCTTTTGGCGGAATGGCATTAACAGGTTCACCCGGATCACCGCACTCAAAGGCCAGCACATCCAAAGTGTTCCAACCATATACTTTTTGGGCGGAACTCAATCCCGGCTCGCCCCAGGTTGGGTCAATAGCCGGACCTTCATTTCCCTGTACGGTAAGTTTATCAATGGCCTTTTTAATACCCAAAGGAATAGTTTCAGGCCGCAGGGCATTAATTAAAATTTTTCCCTTGGCATCCACCATGGAGGCAATGGCATGGGAAAGGATGATCCCGGGGTTGGCAAGAAGGCCTCCCCAGTTACCTGAATGGTGGCCGCCTTCCCGCAAATTTATCGTCAAATCAAAATTGTAGACCGCCCTGGAGCCGCCGAAAATGGTGGGAGTTTCAGGATCTATCCTGGGACCATCCGAAGCAATGAGTACATCTGCCTTTAAAGCGTCTTTTTTTCTTTCACAGATGGCATGCAATCCTGGAGAACCTGATTCTTCCCCCATCTCAATGAGCAGTTTAACGTTAAATCCCAGTTTTTTTCTTTCTTTTATCACGCATTCAAGGGCCGTAAGATTGATGGTATGCTGTCCTTTATTATCGGCAGCCCCCCTGCCGTACCATCGGTCCCCGTCTTTTGTCAGTTTAAAAGGTGAAAGCCCCTCTTTCCATCTACCCTCCATACTCGGTACTGTATCACCATGTCCGTAAATTAAAATGGTCGGAAGGGTTTTATCTTCGATTCGGCCGGCGATTAAGAAGGGAGCACAGGGTTCTTTTGGGTTTTCAATAATCCGGCAGTTAAAATCTATATTTTCCAGGGCCGGCATCATCTCTTTTTTAAGATATTCCATCATTTGGGGCTTTCTGTCATCAGTTCTGCTGCCGGTATTGATGGCCACCCGGGCGGACAGCAACTCAAAAAATGATCCATCATCGAAAAACCTTTCTGCTCTTCTTATTGCACTATTTCTATCCATTATTCTACTCCTTGGTGGTAATTAAAAATTATCCGGATAATGGCATTCGACCAGTTTGCCTGATTTAATAACAGGTTCAGGCGCGACTTTGGAACATTTTTCTTTGCGCTTGGCACATCTGGGGTGGAAGGTGCATCCTGAAGGGGGATCAATGGGGTTTGGATATTCTATTCCCAATTGAATCTGCGGGAGTCCCAGGGCCGGGTCCGGTGTCAGTACCGAAGCCAAAAGTGCCTGGGTATAGGGATGACTGGGATTATTAAACAGATCCCCGGCTGTTCCCTCTTCTACAATTCTGCCAAGATACATCACGGCCACATGGGTGGCAATATGTTCCACCACTGCCAGGTCATGGCTGATAAACAGATAGGTCAGGTTTAATTTAGATCGAAGGTCCAGAAGCATATTAAGGATCTGGGCCTGGACTGAAACATCCAGGGCAGAAGTGGGCTCATCACAGAGCACCACCTGGGGCCGCATGATCAATGCCCTTGCCACGGCAACCCGCTGGCGCTGGCCTCCAGACAGCTGGTTGGGATAATTGTGTTTAAGCCTTGGGGCCAGTCCAACGATTTCCATGATGTCATCCACCTTTTCTTCAAGGTCTTGGGTCCCTTTGGAGAGCCCTTGAGCTCTTAAGGGAAGCGAAATAATTTTAGAGATGGATTTGCGAGGATTCAAGGATGAATAAGGGTCCTGAAAAACAGGCTGGATGATTTTTGCAATCTCTTTGTGCTTCATTTTTGCAATATTTTTACCACCAATATAAAGCTCGCCGCTGGTTTTATTTTCAAGTCCTAAAATCATTTTGGCAATAGTAGTTTTACCACACCCGGATTCCCCCACAAGCCCGAGAATTGAACCTTTTAGGATTGACAGGCTGACCCCGTTAACCGCTTTTAGATTCTTTTTGCCGTGAAATACTCCTGCACTG
>NBML01000021.1 GCA_002085465.1 Desulfobacteraceae bacterium 4572_89
AATGTTCAACAATAGCCTTTCCTTATAACCCTGGGGAGTTTTTTTGGCAATGATTTTTTAAGGAGATATCTTTAATAAGGAATGAAAAATGATTTGCAAACATGCTGGGATTATTATATTTACTTGCAAAAACTAGGATGAATGTTAACAAAAAAAACTGGCTGGATCAAAGGGACTGTTTTTATTCTGTCAAGCATAAATCTTTAGATAAAAAGGATGATAGTGGATGAAATTTTTTTTCTGTGTCATGGGTATGGTCATGATTGTTGAGGGCCTTCCCTATTTTGTTTTTCCGGATAAAATGAAGGAAATGGTTCAAATGGTGATTGGCCTTGATGATACTAAACTCAGGCGATTTGGTTTCTTCCTGATGCTGGCCGGCCTGGGAGTCGTTTCCCTGGCCATGAAAGGAAATTAATGTATAAATTATCTGACTATGACTATGAACTGCCGGAAAGGCATATTGCCCAGGTTCCCTGCAATGACAGGAGTGGATCAAAATTATTGCACATTCACCGGGAAAAAAATGTATTCAGTCATCATTTATTCAGGAATCTGACGGAACTTCTTACTCCCGGGGATCTGCTGGTGGTTAATAATACCAGGGTAATTCCAGCACGGCTGCTGGGGAAAAAATCCACAGGCGGCAGGGTGGAAGTGCTGGTTATTGATTACAGCAGGGGTATGCAGAAACTTGAAGAAACTGGTTTTTTTCAATGCGATTGTTTGATCAAGGCATCTAAAAGTCCTAAACAGGGAGCAATCCTTGATTTAGGGAATAATATAAATGCTGAGGTTGTACAGGTAAAGGACTATATCACGGAAGTCCGATTCCAAGGTGGCAGCAAATTTGTTGATTTTTTAAAAAACTCAGGCCAGATCCCTTTGCCTCCTTATATAAAACGGGCAGAGGATATGAATCTTGCTGAAAAAGACAGGGAAACCTACCAGACCGTTTATGCCGCAGAGGAAGGAGCCGTGGCAGCACCCACGGCAGGGCTTCATTTTACAGAATCATTGATGTCGGACCTTGGGGCAAAGGGCGTTGAGTTCGCAAATATAACCCTTCACGTGGGGTATGGCACTTTTGTTCCGGTTCGGGTGGAAGACATACGAGAGCACCAGATCCATTCAGAATTTTTTTCGATGTCCCAGGAGGCTGCCCAAAAAATCAACCAGGCAAAAAAGGAAAACAGACGGGTGATTGCCGTGGGTACTACATCTGTCAGAACCCTGGAGTTTCTGGCAGAAGAAAACGGGTGTGTAACGCATGGCACTGGAACTTGTGATTTGTTTATCTATCCGGGATATGCCTTTAAGTGTGTGGATGCCATGATCACCAATTTCCATCTTCCCCAGTCCACCCTGCTCATGCTGGTTTCTGCCTTTTATGAGCGGGCAAAAATGCTTGAGGCCTATGAAACTGCAATAAAAGAGGATTATCGATTTTTCAGCTATGGCGATGCCATGCTCATTGAATAAAAAAAGAGGTTGAAAAAAGAGGATACAAAAAGAGGATAACGTCAGACACAAACACTTCCCGGGCCCGGCTGGGACAAGTGAAAACAGACCATGGCACTATCCAGACCCCCATATTCATGCCTGTGGGCACTGTAGGTTCGGTAAAGGCCATCTCCAAAGAAGACCTGGATCATTGCGGAGCCCAGATTATTCTGGGCAATACCTATCATTTATATTTAAGGCCGGGAACGGAGGTTATCGGGCATCTGGGTGGTCTCCATGATTTTGTTGCCTGGGACAAGCCCATGCTGACTGATTCCGGGGGGTTTCAATTTTTTTCATTGGCCAAACTGGCAAAATTCACAGATGAGGGGGTGAATTTTCAGTCCCATATTGATGGGTCACGGCATTTTTTTTCACCTGAAAGCGCAGTGGAGATTCAGATGGTCTTGGGATCGGATATCATGATGTCCCTGGACTGGTGCCTGGGGCATCCAGCCAATGAAAAACAGACCATGGAAGCCTTGACCAAAACTACTAACTGGGCCAGAAGAGGCTATGACTTCTGGAAGGAAAAAGGGGGGCAGAACAACCTTTTCGGTATTATCCAGGGTGGGATGTTTAAACATCTTAGAACCTTGTCCGCCCAACAGCTGACTGAAATTGATTTCCCGGGATTTGCCATTGGAGGACTTTCCGTGGGTGAACCCACAGAATTAATGTATGAAATGGCTGATTATACCCTGCCCCTTCTGCCCAAAAACAAACCCCGGTATATCATGGGGGTGGGGACTCCGGAAAATTTGGTGGAACTTGTGGATATGGGTTGCGACATGTTTGACTGTGTGATGCCTTCCCGCAATGCCAGAAACGGCCAGCTGTTCACGTCCAGGGGGACCATTAATATTTATAATGCAAAGTTCAGGCTGGATAAAGATCCCATTGATGAGACCTGCCATTGTTATACCTGTCAGAATTATTCAAGGGCTTATCTCAGGCATCTCTATAAATCCAGGGAGCTTCTTGCCTATAGGCTGAATACCATTCATAATTTATACTATTACCTTGACCTCATGGCAAAAATCCGTCATGCAATTAAGGAGGATCAATTTCTGGAATTTAAAAAAGAATTTTATTCTAAAAGGATATCTTAGATTTATGCATGAAATGGGAATTGCACAACAATTGGTCCAGATTGCAATGGATTCAATTCCAGGGGATATTGAAAATCCCAGGGTGGAAATTCTTAATTTGAGAATCGGCAAGCTGGCATCAGTTGTGGAGCACAGCCTGACTTTCTGTATTGAGATTATAACCAGGGACACGCCTTTGGAAAATGTAAGGCTGGTTATTGATTTTGTGCCGGTGCGTATCCATTGTAAATCATGTCAAAAAGAGTGGGAGGTGGATACTCCCATGTTTAAATGTCCGGACTGCAGGGAGAGGGAAGGGGGAGGGGAAGTGGAGCTAATCTCGGGAAGGGAAATAGAGATTATATCCATGGAACTTGCAGAATAATTTTGATCTGTGCGGTTAGCCATTAGCCTAAAAAGAACAACTATAATTTTTAATATGGAGATTAAATAAGGAAAGCGTTATGGAGATAAATATTCAGAAACAGGTACTTGAAAAGAATGAAACAGAAGCAGATAAGAATCGTGCCTATTTTAAGGAAAATAATGTTTTTGTCCTGAATCTTATGTCATCACCGGGCTCAGGCAAGACAGAGATCCTGTGCAGAACCCTTGTACGTCTGATGCCGGAAATAAAGGTGGGGGTTATTGTGGGGGATATCTGCACCAATAATGATGCAGACCGCCTTAAGGTCACAAATGCCAGGGTAACCCAGATCAATACAGACCAGTTTGGCGGGGACTGCCATCTGGCTGCCCATCTCATTGATGCATCTGCCAGGCAGCTGGGGTGTGGGGACCTTGACCTGCTAATCGTGGAAAATATCGGCAACCTGGTATGCCCTGCAGAATTTGATATTGGAGAAGATGCCAGGGCAGTGGTCCTCAGTGTTACGGAAGGGGAGGATAAACCATTGAAATACCCCCTTATGTTCCAGGTGTCTGATGTTGCTGTTTTGAATAAAATAGATCTTTTACCCTATCTTGATTTTGATGCTGGCCTGGTAAAGGATAATATGAAAAAGGTTCATCCTGGCATGCCAATATTTGAAGTTTCTGCCAAAACCCAGGAGGGCTTGGAACCCTGGCTTGAATGGCTGTTAGAGAGAGTAAACAAAAAAAAGCAAAAAAATTAGACCTGTGCGTTTAGGCATTGGCGTTTAGCCATCAGCCTAAAAATGCGATAAAGAGGGTGTTGAACTTGGGGGAGGAAATCATGGAGAAAAAAAAGGCTGCATTTGCTGGCACCTGGTATCCTGGTACTGCTCAAGAGTGTGAAGCATCTATACAGAAATATGTAAAGGAAGGCCAGGGCAGAATAGATGGTGAATTTACAGGTGGGATTGTTCCCCATGCCGGATGGTTTTATTCAGGCAGTATTGCCTGCAGGGTGATTGCTTCTCTCCAGCTCCAGGGAGAAGAGAAAGATTCCATTGACACTATTGTACTGTTTGGGGCCCACATGCACAGACAGTCAGAGCCCTTTATCATGACCCGAGGAGTTATTGAGACTCCCTTTGGTGATCTTGAAGTGGATGGGGAGCTGGTGAAAAAAATAACTTCCAGCCTCAGTATCCTGAAACTATCTCCTTTAAAATTTCCCGATGAAAATACTTTTGAACTGCAATATCCCTTTATTAAATATTTTTTCCCCAAATCAAAAATTGTGGTTTGCGGAGTAACCCCTTCTCCGTTTGCATCCGAAATAGGCTCAAGGGCTGTGGAGAAAGCAAAGGCATTGGGCCGTCTGATACGTGTTATCGGTTCAACAGATATGACCCATTATGGGCCTGATTTCGGGTTTACACCGGCAGGGGTAGGAGAAAAAGCCTTTGAATGGGTGACAAAGGAAAATGACAGGAATGCTGTCAGGGCCATGATGGAAATGGATGGACAAAAGATACTTGCCCAGGGCCTGGACCATAAAAATATGTGCTGTGCCGGGGCAGCAGCAGCAACGGTTGAGGCCTGTAAAAAAATGGGCGCAGTCAAGGCAGTTGAACTTGACTACGCCACAAGTTTTGAAAAATCCAGGTCAGACTCTTTTGTGGGATATGCAGGGCTTGTTTATGGCCGGTCCTGAATAAAGGCCACGGCCTTTCTGATCCGCTGGATTGTTTTTTCCCGGCCCAGGGCCAGAAGCATTTCAAATATGCCCGGGCTCACCGTGGTGCCGGTGATGGCTACCCTCAGGGGCTGGGCAATTTTACCAAAGCCAAGACCTGTATTTTCCATGATCTGTTTAAAGATGTTTTCAAGGTTTTCCTGGGTATACTCCAGAAGGACCTCAATGGCATCGGCCGATTGTATAAGCATATCAGCCGTTTCTGGTTTGAGGAATTTATTGGCTGCTTTTTCATCAAATTCAATGATATCCTGATAATAGAAGACAGCTGCCCGGGCCATCTCAACAAGGGTCTTGCTCCTGGGCTGAAGGGTTTCAATCACGCCCCGGGTAAAGGCATTATTTTCAGCTTCAATGCCAAGGGCCTTTAAATGGAATAAAAGAGGGTCTGCCAGTTCTTCAGGGGATTTTTTCTGGATATGTTTGGAGTTCAGGGCAAGCAGCTTGTCAGTGTCAAACATTGAAGCAGACCGGCCCAGATGTTCCAGATCAAATTTTTCAATAAGGTCTTTTCGCTCAAAATATTCCTGGTCTCCATGGGACCATCCCAGACGGACCAGATAATTGATCATGGCATCGGGCAGGAATCCCATTTTCTGGTATTCCCCCACTGACATGGCACCATGACGTTTGCTGAGCCGTGCCTTGTCAGATCCCAGAACCATGGGGACGTGTCCGAATACTGGCAAATCCGCTCCCAGGGCTTGATAAATCAGTATCTGTTTAGGGGTGTTGATCAAATGGTCATCCCCCCGGAGGATGGTGTTAATATTCATGGTCAAATCATCAATGACCACGGCAAGGTTGTACATGGGAGAACCGTCACTTCTCTGGATGATAAAATCATCCATTTCAGAATTCTGGAAGGCAGTATTTCCTTTAACAACATCCTCAACAATGGTGACTCCTGTTGCAGGGGTTTTCAACCGGACCACAGTGTTATCGCCCTTTGGCAGGTTTCTTTTCCGGCATTTGCCATTGTACATGGGCTTAAGGCCTTTGGCCTTTGCTTTTTCCCGCATGGCATTGACTTCATCGGGGGTGCATGAACAATAATAAGCATGACCCGAAGCCAGAAGTTTTTTAATATATTCATTGTAAATATCATATCTCCGAGTCTGAAAATATGGGCCTTCATCCCAATCAATGCCTAACCATTCAAGGGATTCCAAAATTGCGTCCAAAGACTCCTTTGTGGATCTTGCTGCATCTGTATCTTCTATCCTTAAAACAAATTTCCCTTTTTTTTTTCTGGCATAAAGCCAGTTGAATAAAGCTGTTCTGGCACCGCCAATGTGAAGGTATCCAGTGGGGGAGGGGGGGAATCTTGTAATGATTGTATTCATTATTTCTCCAAAATTTAAAAAAATTATCTGTAAAATCGAGCTCTTAACTATCATAAATCTTGCTATTGGGCAATAGGAAGAAAAAGAGGGTTAGAATTTGGAATCTTTAATTCCTTGACACTTTTTAGAAATTGGAGTAAATATGTTTGTTTTATTATATTTGGTGGGTGGGAATAAAAATTCAAGTAAAATAATCAAGTAAAATAATATAGTTAGGAGAGACCAATGGCAGTACCAAAGCAAAAGAGTTCAAAGGCAAGGGGCAGAAAAAGACGGACACATTATAAAACCAGTGCACCGACAGTGACAGTCTGTCCGGAATGCCAGGAACCCAAACTTCCCCATGCTGCATGCCCTGAGTGTGGAGTTTACAATGGCAGATCTGTAAAAATGAAAGAAGATGATGAATGAAAAGGGCAAAAGGAGCCTAAATCATGACCATTGAAACCAAAGTAAGGAAAGTGATTGCAGAGAAGATTCCTGATATTGATATGGAAGATGTGGTTCCAGAGGCTTCTCTCATCGAAGATCTTGGGGCAGATTCCCTGACAATAGTCGAACTTGTCATGTCAATGGAAGAGATTTTTGAGATTGAAATTGATGATGATGCAGCAGAGACTCTTGTGACTGTCCAGGACGCCATTGATTTTATCAACTCTAAGTCATAATTCTAAATCATATAAAGGTCTGAACCATAATTATGACTGAATTATTGCAAAAAAGGCTGAATCCCAGCAAGGAAATATGAGAAATGGATAAAGACAGATCCATCATCATTGGCAGTGATCATGCCGCTTATGTATTAAAGGAGAAGATTAAGGAATTTCTCCATAGCAAAGGGTATGTTGTTGAAGATGTGGGAACCCACATGGTCTTGGCATGTCCATGGTTGCCAATAAGTTTCCCCGTGTTCGTGCTGCCCTTTGCTCAGACACCTTTTCCGCACGCATGAGCAGGGCCCACAACGATGCGAATATTCTGGTGATGGGCGGCCGTATACTTGGTGATATACTTGCCTTTGATCTGGTTCAGACCTGGCTTGATTCTAAGTTTGAAGGTGGCCGGCACCTGGATCGGATTCAGAGTATTGAGAAATTGAATTTTGGTAATTAGAATAGTGATGATTTAAATATAAAATAATGTTTTCATAAATGGAATTTCAAACACCAAATCCAGGAACAAGAATCAGATATAGGAACTGGATGGGTTTATTTGAAGAGGTCGTATAATGGGATATATTAAGAAGAGTGATCCTGAAATTGAAAAGATCATAGAAAAAGAATCAATTCGGCAGGAGTATGGGTTGAATCTCATTGCTTCTGAAAATACAGTAAGTCAGGCTGTAATGGAAACCCAGGGTTCCATACTCACCAATAAATATGCCGAAGGCTATCCTTCCAGAAGGTATTATGGTGGTTGTGAATTCGTGGATCAGGCAGAAGAACTGGCCATTGAAAGGGCTAAAAAACTCTTTGGTGTTGAATATGCCAATGTACAGCCCCATTCCGGATCCCAGGCCAATATGGCAGTCTATTTTGCATTGCTGAATCCCGGTGACCGGATTCTGGCAATGGATCTGTCCCATGGGGGGCATTTGACCCATGGTGCCAAAGTTTCCTTTTCCGGTAAATTATATGATTTTGTCCATTATGGACTTTCTCCGGAAACCGAGACCATTGATCTGAACCAGGTTGAAACCCTTGCCAAAACCCATAAACCAAAATTGATTGTGGCCGGGGCCAGCGCCTATCCCAGGATTATTGATTTTAAGGGTTTTGCAGATATTGCAGCTTCTGTGGGTGCTGTTTTTATGGTGGATATGGCCCATATTGCAGGTCTTGTGGCAGGCAATGTCCATCCATCCCCCATTGGATTTGCAGATGTGGTTACTTCTACCACCCATAAGACATTGAGGGGCCCCCGGGGTGGATTGATTCTTTCTTCGGAAAAATTTTCCAAAGATATCGCCAGCCAGATTTTTCCGGGTATCCAGGGAGGACCTTTGATGCACGTGATTGCAGCAAAGGCTGTGGCATTTAAAGAAGCCCTTGAGCCTGCCTTTATGGAATATCAAAAACAAGTTGTTAAAAACGCAGGTGTACTTGCTTCCGTGATTATGGAAAGGGGGTATAAGCTGGTTTCCAATGGTACGGATAATCATATGATACTGGTTGATTTTTCCCATAAGGATATTTCAGGAAAAGAAGCAGAGGAAAGACTGGGACGGGCCAATATCACGGTTAATAAAAATACAGTGCCCAATGAAAAACGTGGACCTTTTGTTACTTCAGGTATCCGCATAGGTGTGCCCCTGGTAACATCCAGGGGAATGGAAGAAGATGCCACAAAAAAAATTGCCCAATATATCTGTGATATTCTGGATGATGAAGCCAATGTGGAGCCTGTGGCTGCCAAGGTAAAAGATATCTGCATCCAGTATCCCCTGTATCCAGAGAATTAATTTGAATCAGGCAAAGAGTGAATATGACAAGTGATTTTTCCAAAAGACCTTCCTGGGACCAGTATTTTATGGGAATCACCGATCTTGTGGCCAGCCGTTCCACCTGCCTGCGTAGAAAAGTAGGTGCGGTAATTGTCAAGGAAAAGCGGATCTTATGTTCAGGTTATAACGGTGCCCCCTCAAAAGTTCCCCATTGTATTGAAACAGGTTGTCTCAGGGAAAAATTAAATGTTCCGTCCGGTGAAAAACACGAGTTATGTCGGGGGGTCCATGCTGAGCAAAACGCCATTATCCAGGCTGCATTTCATGGTATCAAGGTAAGTGGAGCTGTTTTATACTGCACAAACCAGCCCTGTTCCATTTGTGCCAAGATGATCATCAATGCAGGTATAAAAAAAGTGTACTATAGGGATGGGTATGACGATCCCCTTGGTCTGGAAATGTTTGACCAGGCAAAGGTTGAACTTATTCAGCTTGGGAATTATTCGGTTTGATGTGTAACTGGGTTTAAGATTGATTTTGCCTGAGATAAATTCATATTAAGATAAATTCAGAATGAGATTTAAGAAGAGGCTGCCATGAAGTGCCCATTTTGCGGAAATCCAAATACAAAGGTATTTGATTCACGTGCGGGCAAAATCGAGTTTGAAGTTCGCCGTCGCCGTGAATGCCTCGACTGCGCCAAGCGGTTTACCACCTATGAACGGGTGGAAAAAGTTCCAATAATGATAGTAAAAAAAGACAGCCGCAGGGAAGAGTTTGATCGGAAAAAAGTTCTCAAAGGCATACAAAAAGCCTGTGAAAAAAGAGCCATCAGTGTAAATCAGATAGAAGATATTGTAGATACCATTGAACAGGATTTGCGGGATACCAACGAATTGGAGATTCCTTCAACAGCAGTGGGCGAGAAAATTATTGAATCTTTGAAAATTCTGGATGATGTCGCCTATGTACGATTTGCATCGGTTTACCGGGAATTCAAGGATGTTGCAGATTTTATCCAGGAACTGAAAGGGCTTTTGCCCAAAGAGTGCCAGGCAGTTGAGTTTGACCAGCTTTCTGATAAGGTTGGGGCCAGGTCTGGAAGTAAAACCACGGATAAGATTGATGAATGATCACGATTATATGCGTATGGCCCTGTCCCTTGCAAGGAAGGGTAAGGGTTTTACATCTCCCAATCCCTGTGTGGGGGCAGTTGTGGTTAAAAATGGTCAGATCCTGGGTAAAGGATGGCACCGGGCTGCTGGTATGGCCCATGCCGAAGTGGAAGCCATTGACAATGCCCGTGACAATACCCGGGATACCACAATCACCCGGGGTGCCACCATCTATGTCACCCTTGAACCCTGCAATCATTTTGGGAAGACTCCTCCATGTACCCATAAAATTATCAGTTCAGGCATCACAAGGGTGGTGGTTGGCTGTAATGATCCCAATCCCAGTGTGGACGGCGGGGGTATCAAATATCTGAAAGAAAACAACATACAGGTGGAAACAGGGGTCCTTGAAAAAGAGGCCCAAACTTTGATTGAAGATTTTATCTGGTATGCCAAAAATCGGAAAACGCCTTTTGTTATTTTAAAATGTGCTGCAACCCTGGATGGACAAATTGCAACCTCCACAGGGGATTCCAAATGGATCACCAATGAAAAATCCAGGGCCCTGGTCCATGAGCTCCGCCATGAAGTTGATGCCATTCTCATAGGGTCGGGAACCCTCCATGCTGACAACCCCTCGTTGACCTCCAGAGTTGAAAATACCAGAACAAAGGATCCCATCAGAATTATTCTTGATTCAAAATTAAGCATTGATGAAACTGCCATGGTGATTTGTCAGGAATCCAATGCAGGCACTATTATAGTGACAGGACCTGGTGCCCCCGTTGACAAGAAAGAGTGTCTGGAGAAAAAAGGGGTGCAGGTAATGGAGGTGCCCATAAAAAACCAGAGACTTGATTTGGGCCAACTCATGATTAAATTAGGGAAGATGTCCATCCTGAGCCTTCTTATTGAAGGCGGGGGCAAGGTATCAGCCTCGGCACTGAAAGAAGGAATTGTAAACAAGGTCCTGTTTTTTCTGGCACCCAAGCTAATGGGTGGCAGTGATGGGACGCCGGTGTTTAACGGGAAAGGGCCTGAAAAAATAAAAGACGCCTTTGAAATGAAAAATGTTGGTGTGGAGATGTTTGACAATAATCTGCTGGTCACAGGGTACCTTAAAACCTAAGACGGGGTTTAAAATCAGGGAGAAGAGAGCTTGTTTACAGGCATTATAGAAAGTTTTGGAACCATTAAAAAGATTGAATCCAATGGAGAGGGAAAGAAACTTCACATTGGTTGTGATCTGGATTTGTCTGAAAGCAAAATTGGGGATTCCATTGCGGTAAACGGTGCCTGCCTGACCTCTGTAAGCCTTGGTAAATATGACTTTAAGGTGGATATGGCTCCGGAAACTGTTGCCAGGACAAGTTTTAAACATATGGTTCCGGGCAGCAGGGTGAATATAGAAAGGGCTCTCAGGCTGTCAGACCGTATTGACGGGCATCTGGTGTCCGGTCATATTGATGGTGTTGGAACTATTTCTTCAATAAAACGAAAAAGCAATGCCGTTATCATATCCGTGGATGTGGGCCCTGCCCTTGCAGCTGATATGATTGAAAAAGGATCTGTGGCCATTGACGGGATCAGTCTGACCATCAACCAGTGTTCAGACTCAAATTTTGAGGTCAGTATTATACCCCATACTGCAGAGATAACTACCATCGGCCTCAAACAGGTTGGTGATGAAATAAATATAGAGACGGACATGCTGGGAAAATATGTCAGAAAAATACTAATGGGAAATGTTTTGAAAAATGATGTTGAAAAATCCGGGAATGAGGATATCAGCATGGCATTTCTCGCAAAAAACGGATTTTTATAATTTAAAGGAAGTAAATAATGCCGCATTTAACGATAGACCAGGCAATTGATGATATTAAAAATGGGAAAATGGTCATTCTTGTGGATGATGAAGACCGGGAAAATGAGGGCGACCTGACCATGGCAGCGGAAACTGTGACCCCTGAAGCCATAAATTTCATGGCAAAATACGGCAGGGGGTTGATCTGTCTGTCTCTGGATTCAAAACTTGCAGACCGTCTGGATCTGCCCATGATGGTGGACAAAAATACTTCCCAGTTCCAAACCGGGTTTACAGTATCCATTGAAGCAAAAAAAGGAGTGACCACTGGAATTTCTGCGGCAGACAGGGCCACCACCATTCTCACCGCTGTTGCAGATGACACCACTCCGGCTGATATAGCCAGGCCAGGCCATATATTTCCTTTGCGGGCCCGGGATGGAGGGGTCATGGTCCGCGTCGGACAGACAGAAGGGTCTGTGGATCTTGCCCGGCTTGCGGGCATGAAGCCTGCCGGTGTTATCTGTGAGATCATGGATGATGACGGCACCATGGCCAGGATGCCTTCCCTTGAAAAATTTGCAAAAAAACACAATATAGGTATCTGTACAGTGGCTGCCCTTGTAAAATACCGGCTTAAGACTGAAAGCCTTGTTAAAAGGGCTGCCCAGACAATTATTCCCACCAGGACCGGGGGAGAGTTCAAGATCATTGCCTATGAAAACCAGATGGATGACCTCACCCATATTGCATTGGTAAAAGGAGTGGTTGATCCGGAAAAACCTACCCTGGTCAGGGTTCACTCTGAATGCATGACCGGAGATATTTTCAGTTCCCTGCGATGCGATTGCCAGGACCAGCTCCACAAGGCCATGGCCATGATGGAGGAAGAAGGTTCCGGCGTTCTGCTTTACCTGCGCCAGGAGGGCCGGGGAATAGGGCTTGTCAATAAGTTAAAAGCCTATGAATACCAGCGCCAGGGGCTGGATACTGTAGAGGCCAATGAAAAACTCGGGTTTAAAGCGGATATGAGAGATTATGGGGTTGGTGCCCAGATGCTTGTGGATCTTGGAGTGAAAAAAATGCGGCTTTTGACCAATAACCCCATGAAAATGGTAGGACTGAAGGGATATGGCCTCACTGTAGTGGAACAGGTACCCATTGAAGTTGCTCCCAATTGCCACAACCAGGGATATCTGAAATGCAAACAGGCAAAAATGGGCCATCTGCTTCATATGTAAAAAGCTTAAAAATGCCTGAATGTAAAAAGTTTGGAAAATCAGGATTGTAAATTTAAAATAAGGATAAAAACATGCCATTGGTAATCGAAGCAGGCCTTACGGCCCAGGGAAAAAGGTTTGGGATAATAGCTGCTCGTTTTAATGATTTTATCACGGCCAGACTTGTGGACGGGGCAATAGATGCCTTGACAAGAAGCGGTGCTGATGAAAAGGATATCGCCATTGTAAAAGTGCCGGGTGCCTTTGAAATCCCTCTGATTGCAAAAAAAATGGCAGACCAGAAAAAATATGATGCCATCATTTGTCTGGGAGCTGTGATCAGGGGTGCAACAACCCATTATGATTATGTGTGTGCAGAGGTTTCCAAGGGAATTGCCGCTGTGGGCATGGGTGCAGATGTTCCGGTAATGTTCGGCATCCTGACCACTGAAACCATTGAGCAGGCCATAGAAAGAGCCGGTACCAAAGCCGGTAACAAAGGTTTTGATGTTGCCATGGGTGCCATTGAAATGGCAAACTTGTGCTCAAAACTTGTAAAGGCGGAATAAGATAATGGGCGATCGCAGGCTTTCAAGGGAGCTGGCACTACAGGCATTATTTTTTTTTGATGTAAACAAAACCGATCCAGCCAGGGATCTGGAAGCATTTTGCAGCCAGAGGGAAGATGAGCTTACAGATAAGGTCAAACCTTTTTTTCTGGATCTTGTTAACGGTGTGCTGGCTGATTCCCATGAAATCAATGGCCTGTTAAACAAATACTCAAAGAACTGGAAACTTTCCAGAATGCCGGCCGTGGATAGAAATATCATGCGCATTGCCTGCTTTGAACTCATGAAACGTCCGGATATTCCACCCAGTGTTTCCATTAATGAAGCTGTTGAAATAGGTAAAAAATTCGGGACAAAGGATTCAGGCTCCTTTATTAATGGGGTTTTGGATCGGATTAGATCTTTGGAAAGATTTGAATAGATATGAAAAGAATAGATATGAAAAGAATAGATATGAAAATAGGTCTGGCAAGGAGGTCGTTTTGATTATAAAGAAGCTGGAAGTAGGGCCAATAATGGCCAATTGTTTTATTCTAGGATGTGAAAATACAAAAGAATCAATTGTAATTGATCCAGGTGATGATGCTGATAAAATCCTCATGGAGCTTGCCAGGTCTGAACTTAAGGTGAAATATCTTATCAATACCCATGGCCACTTTGATCATGTGGGGGGCAACAAAAAGATGAAAGAGGCTACCAATGCTATTCTTGCCATCCACCCGGAAGATGAGCCCATGCTATCGGAATTGTCCAGGTCTGCTTCAACCTTTGGACTGTCTGCAGAAAACTCTCCGCCCCCGGATCTTTATCTCAATCATGGAGATACGATCAGTTTTGGAGATATAACCCTGGATATAATCCATACTCCTGGCCATTCCAAAGGGGGTATCTGTCTTTACACCAAGGGACATCTTTTTTCCGGAGATACCCTGTTTGCCAACTCCATTGGCAGGACAGATCTGCCGGGAGGCGATTATGATACCCTGATATCCAGCATTAAAACCAAACTTTTAGGTTTTGACGATGACACAATCGTATACACCGGGCACGGCCCTGAATCTACCATTGGCAATGAAAAGCGAATGAATCCATTCCTGAGATGAGTGGTATCCAACAACTGCCCAGGGTAAGCTCCCTGTTTCTGGAAGAAATTGAGTTTATCCAGCCCTTTGAACAGGCAGCTGCAAGATTTGCCAGTAAACCGGGAACTATTGTGCTTCTGTCCGGATCAGGCCCTGATAACCCAAACCAGGACCCTTCCAGGTTTAATATCCTGGCCCTTGATCCCTGGCTGGAATTAAAAGGATACCAGGAACGTCTTTCCCTTGGGTTTGAGGGTCAAACCATCACTGTGAACCAGGATCCCTTTGCTCTTCTCCAGGAGTTGCTGGATCATTGTAAGCTGGATGTTTTTGATTTTAACTCTTTAGATCAAGACCATTCAAATCAGATTAATTTAAATCAGGTCCAGCCAGGGGCAGACTTGCCGATTTTCGCAGGGCTTTTCGGATATTTTTCCTATGATTTGAAGGACAGGATTGAAACCCTGCCCAGGACCTGTGTGGATACCCATCTGCCTGACATCTGTTTGTATGCCCCTTCCATAATACTTATCCAGGACTGCCTGCTAAATAAAACCTTCTTGTGTATCCCCATACTGGACCATTGCCTTTCCAGCATGGAAGACTATGTCCAGACCAGGAAAGAAGCATTTTATGAGCAGCTTGACCAGGCCTGGAAAAACTTACCCTTTTCCATTGATGGTCGAGGGTTTAGATCCAGTTTTACCAAGCCTGAATATATTTGGTCCGTTGAAAAAATTATCCAATATCTCAAGGCAGGAGATATCTACCAGGCAAACCTTTCCCAGCGGTTAGAAACCAATTTTACAGGGGATACCTATTCCCTGTTTATAGAGTTGTATAAACGTAATCCAGCCTCATTTTTCAGTTATATAAATGCCGGAAACCATTATATTGTTTCCACCTCACCGGAACGTTTTATAAAACTTGATGGAAATCAAGTGGAAACAAGACCTATTAAGGGAACCATTGCCAGGGGCAAGACCCATGACCAAGACAGGGAAAACGGGCTGTACCTGACACAAAGTATTAAGGATGATGCCGAACTTACAATGATTGTGGACCTCATGCGAAATGATTTGTCCAGAGTTACAAAGCATGGATCTGTAGTTGTGTCGGAACATAAACGTCTGGAACCCTATGAAAATGTTTTTCATCTGGTTTCCATTGTAAGGGGCGAGCTGGAAAACCAGAAGACAATTGTGGATCTTCTCCGGGCAACATTTCCCGGGGGATCCATTACCGGATGCCCCAAGATCCGTTCCATGGAAATTATTGATGAACTGGAACCTGTGAAGCGCCATGTTTATACAGGCTCCATCGGTTATATCAGCTTCCATGGAACCATGGACCTTTCCATTGCAATCCGTACGGCCACCATTGTGGATGACAATATTTTTTTCTCTGTGGGGGGGGGTATTGTCTATGATTCAGATCCGGAAAAAGAGTTCCAGGAAACCCTTGATAAAGGAAAAACCTTGATGGAGACCCTGGAATCTGTTTCGTCAAGGAATGATATCCCCTGTTTGAGGGCCTGGGTTGACGGCAAAATAATCGACCAGGATCAGGCAATGATATCGGCCCTGAGCCCGGGATTTCAATATGGAGCAGGCCTTTTTGAAACCATACGGGTGGAAAATGGCAGGCCCCTTCGCCTTGCAGCCCATGTGCAAAGGATGAACAGGGCCTGGACTTCTCTATTTGGTTCATTGCCGCCTGATATTACCTGGGAGCATGTCATTGATCTGGTGATAAAAGAAAATGGATTTCAGGACATGACCTGCGCCGTAAAACTGATGATTTCCCGGGATGAACAGGCAAATGGCAAACAGGCTTTCCTGGCTGCCTTTGCAAGACCCTATGTCCACCGTCTTGACCTTAACAATAAAACCGGGCTGGATCTTGTTTCCTACCCCCATCCCAGGCTGACACTCTTATCAGATTATAAAACCCAGAATTACCTTTATTATGACCAGGCAGCTAAATATGCAGTTGATCATGGGGCAGATGAAGCATTGATCCTGAATCCGGATCACACAATATCGGAAACAAATACCTGTAATATGCTTATGGTTAAAAAGAATGAGGTGATCCTTCCATCCTCGGACCATGTATTGCCCGGGGTTACCTTGAACACTCTTCTGGATATTCTGGCCCTCCAGGGATATACAATTACCAGAAAAAAGATAAGACTCCAGGAGATCCATTCCTACCCCAATATCCTGGTGACAAATGCTCTGATGGGTGTGGTAAGGGTTTTGAGCATTGATGAAGAGAGAATTGACCATGACAAAGGTATTAGCCAGAAGATCAATGGTTTTTTAGCAGAAGGATAAATATCTGGCTTGTAATTCTAATGAATAAAAGATAGGTTTATTTTAATAGTGTAGGAATTTGCATTTAGCCATTAGGCTTTAGCCCCAACAGCTAAAAGCTAAAACCTCGCGCGATAGCGCGCTAAAGTAACATTATAAATGGTAAGGTATCATGAAAAAATTATTTATTATTCTGTTGGTTTTATTTCTTGGAACAATGAGTACGCTGCCTTGCTCAGCCACTCCCAAAGCAAGTCCTGTAGATCCTGTTTTTGAATTTTTTCCCCTGCCGGATGGAGCAAAAATCATCCATGAATTTATCATCCGTAATACAGGAGATACTCCCCTGAACATAACCCATGTGCTGCCTCCCTGAGGGTGTGACAGTCGTTCCTTTGACCGACAAATTCCTCCGGGAGGGGAAGGTAAAATAAAGATTGGGATTAAAACCAGCGGTTATGGCGGAAGAGTTTTGAAAAAAAAGATTCTTGTTAAAACCGATGATCCTGTAAATAAGCAACTATATCTGACGGTGACCGGGAAAGTGGAAACTGTGGTTGATATCACGCCCAAAACTGTAAGTTTGCGTGGCGTCCCCGGGGATGTTCTCCAGACCATGGTTACCATTACCCCTGTTGAAAAATATGATTTTTCAATTCTGGAATTAAATCAAAAGTTTAATACCGATATTAAGGCCCAATTAATAAAGCCGGAAAAAGATAACTCTTCCTGGCAGGTAAAAATTTCAAGCACATCCCAAATTGCAGACGATTTTTATGATGTAATCACCCTTAAAACAGATAGCAAATATAAACCAACCCTTAAAATAAGGGTTTATGCCATCTATCTTAAGAAAGACAATAAAAAATCATAACCCCCTGGCATAAAAAATGGATATTTCAAAAATTAAAGCAGTGGTATTTGATTGCGATGGTGTGTTGTTTGATACAGCCCTTGCCAACAGAAAATTTTATGATGAAGTCCTGGTATCTTTTGATAAACCAGAATTGACAGATGAACAATTTATTAATGTCCATATGATGACGGTTACGGCTGCCATTGATTATTTGTTCCCTGAAAAATCCAGTCAAAAAGAAGTCTTTACCTCTTTAAAGCAGATTGGATATGCCAAGTTTATTCCATATATGAAAATGGAAGAAGGGCTGGTTGAGCTTTTAAAAACCTTGAAATCCAGGGGATTCATCAGAGGGGTTGCCACCAACAGAACCAATACAATGCACCAGGTTCTAAAAGACAATGATCTGGAATCCATGTTTGAAATTGTGGTAACAGCAGCTGATGTGAAAAACCCCAAGCCCGATCCTGAACAATTATTTAAAATTATGAAGGCATTTGAGCTTGGCCCTGAAGAGTTGCTTTTTATTGGTGACTCAGAATATGATCAAAAGGCGGCAGAACAGGCAGGTACTATATTTGTTTCATTTAAAAAGCCAGGCCTTGGGGCAGATATTAATGTGGATGCCATGGACGAGATTCTTAGGGTTTTACAGATAAATCAATAAAATTCTTGACAAACTCGATAATCCTCATTACATCCTAAAAAGTTTCAAATTAAAATTTTAGGCAAATGTTTGGAAAAGCATTTGTAATTTAGATAGGCGGTGTTTTTTGTGACAAATGTTTGGAAAAGCATTTGTGATTTATAGAGGCGGTTTTTTTTGTGACAGATGTTTGGAAAACATTTGTAATTTATAGAGGTGGTATTTAAAAAGGAGTTGTTTGATATGTCTAAATTAGTTGCACCCCATGGCGGGAAAGGTCTTGTTTGCTGTAAACTGGAAGGCGCTGAACTGGAAGCTGAACTTAAAAAAGCAGAAAGTTTAAAAAAAATTGAGATTTCCTCACAGGTAAAAGGGGATCTCATTATGTTGGGAATAGGTGGATTTTCCCCCCTGAACGGTTTTATGACAAAAGCGGACTGGAAAGGCGTTTGCGCTGATTTCCTGCTTGCTGACGGTACTTTCTGGCCGGTTCCTGTAATGCTGGATGCTTCCAAAGCAGACGCCGATGGAATCAAGGTTGGCGATGAAATTACCCTGGAAAGAAATGGTGAAATTTTTGCCACCATGGAAATCCAGGATAAATTTGAAATGAGTGAAGATGAAAAAAAATGGGAATGTGAAAAAGTATACAAGGGCAATGGTGAAGAGTCTGCCGACGATGTGTTCTGGAAAATTGCCATGGAAGATCATCCAGGCGTTCAGATGGTAATGGCAAGAAAAGAGTTCTGCCTTGCTGGTCCTGTTAAGGTCCTTTCAGAAGGGGAATTTCCTGAAAAATTTAAAGGGGTATACCTGACTCCCAAAGAAACACGTGCTATTTTTGATGAAAGAGGCTGGGCAAATGTTGCTTCCATGCAGCTGAGAAACCCCATGCACAGATCCCATGAACATCTCTGCAAAATCGCCCTTGATGTCTGTGACGGTGTTCTCATCCATTCCCTCATTGGTAACCTCAAACCTGGTGATATCCCTGCAGATGTTCGTATCGAATGCATTGATACCCTGATAAAAGGGTACTTTGTTCCAGAGCATGTTGTCAATGGAGGATATCCCCTTGACATGAGATATGCAGGTCCAAGAGAAGGCCTTCTCCATGCAACCTTCCGTCAAAACTACGGGGTTAACAGAATGATAATCGGTCGTGACCATGCAGGTGTTGGAGATTTCTACACCCTGTTTGAGGCCCAGACGATTTTTGATACAATTCCCCAGCCTGAAGAAGAAGGCAAAGCCCTTCTTTGCGAACCCCTGAAAATTGACTGGACCTTTTACTGCCATAAATGTGACGGCATGGCTTCCATGAGAACCTGCCCCCATGGCAAGGACGACAGGGTAATTCTTTCAGGTACCAAACTACGCCATGCCCTTTCCAACAACGAAGAGGTGGTTGACCATTTTGGACGTGAAGAAGTCCTGGTTATACTGAGAAAATACTATGCTTCCCTGACTGAAAAAGTTGAAGTCAAACTCCAGAGCCATGCAGAAGGAAGTAAAATGTAATTTGACTGTATAGGAATTTGCAATTAGCTGTTAGCTAATTGCCAACTGCTAATGGCTAATGGCTAACAGCTCGCTAATATACAGAGTAAAAAAGCACAAAGGGCCTTTCCCCGTATATGTCCCCGTACATGGAAAGGCCCTTTTTTGTTGAAGGGTTCTACCGAAGCCTGAGGATGGTGTCATATATTTGTTTTTTAGGCAGCTGATATTCTGCTGAAATTTTCCGGGCCAGATCTGCAGTTCCAATTTTTTGATCAAGCCTGGAAAGAATAATCTCCTCAATCTGTTCTAAAGTCATTTCTGGTGGGTCACCAGCCCCATGGATGTAAAGAACGCATTCCCCTTTTATCCTTTCCCGTAACTCAAGAATAGAAAGAATTTTGGAAAGATCTCCCCGGATATATTCTTCATGGAGTTTGGTGATTTCCCTTGCCAGACAGGCCCTGCGGTTGCCAAGAATTTTCCGGGCTCTCTTGATAACTGTGCAGATGCGTTTGGGAGACTCATAAAAGATAAGGGTGGCCTTTTCTGATTTAAACCCTTCAAGAATCTGGCATTGTTTTTGTGCTTTTTTGGGCAGAAAACCGCAAAATAAAAAGGAATCCGTGGGAAGCCCTGCAACACTAAGGCCGGTAATGGCTGCATTGCATCCAGGTATGGGGATGATGGAGATTTCCTGGTCAGCAGCTGTTTTAACAAGCCGATACCCTGGATCTGATATTAAGGGGGTACCGGCATCTGAAATCAGGGCAATGTTTTTCCCGGTTTTCAAGGCCTCAATGAGTTGAATGGATTTTTTGTCTTCATTGTGTTCATGGCAGGAAATCATCCGGGTTTGAATCCCGTAATGGTCCAGAAGCCTCCTGGAATGTCTGGTATCTTCGGCCGCAATCAGATCAACTTCCTTTAAAACCCGTATTGCCCGGAAGCTCATGTCTTCAAGGTTACCCATGGGGGTGGCAACAATAAACAAGGTGCCTGGCGGGTTATCAGATTTTATATTATAGTCCGGTTTTATATTATTGTCCATTTTACTGCCTTACCATTCAATTCACATTATCCCAAAGGCATTTTTTATCAATGTTGCCTCAGGTTTATTGTTGGTAAAAATGATTTCAACAACATCAAAACGGACCCTGTGAGTAAACAAGTTGTTCTCTTTTAAATAAAAGGAGGCTCCGGAAATAATTTTCTGCTGCTTGGCGTGGTGAACCGACTCTTTTGGAAAACCTTTTTTAAGGCTTGTTCTTGCCTTGACTTCCACAAAGCAGATGCAGTCTTTATCCCTGGCAATTATATCTATTTCAGCAGTCCGGGTTCTGTAATTTTTTTCAAGCAGAATATAGCCTTTTGTTATAAGAAAATCAGCTGCAGCTTTTTCTCCCTTTTGCCCGATTTTCTGCTTCTGGTTTTTCATGGAGGGGTGACCCCTTTAAAGGTTCTTCTGTGAACAGGGCAGGGACCGTGTTCAATAATGGCCTGCTTGTGGGCTTTGGTGGGATATCCCTTGTGACGGTGGAAATTGTAAAGGGGATAGGTCCTGTGAAGTTCTTTCATGATCCTGTCCCTGGTAACCTTGGCAATGATGGATGCCGCTGCAATGGAAATACTCCTGGAATCTCCCTTGATAATGGCCTGCTGGGGCAGATGTGAATCAATTGTGAATTTCCCGTCCACGAGCAGGAAATCAGGAGCAGGTGTAAGATTTTGAACTGCCCGCTCCATGGATAAAAGTGAAGCTTGCAGGATATTTATCTGATCGATTTCTGTATGATCGGCAATACCGATTCCAACAGCCTGTGCCTGTTGGGTGATGAGAGGAAAGAATTTCTCTCTTTTTTTTTCAGACAATTTTTTAGAATCATTGATGCCCGGGCAGGTGAAAAAAGAGGGCAGAATCACGGCAGCAGAGACAACAGGGCCGGCAAGTGGTCCCCTGCCGGCCTCGTCAATACCTGCAATATATTGATACCCTCTTTTTTGTGCGTATAGTTCAAATTGCCACAAAGAGTTATGGCAATTATTTTCAGGCAAATCGTTTTTCTTTGATCCTGGCTGCTTTCCCGCGAAGGTTTCTGAGGTAATAGAGTTTGGATCTTCTTACCCGGCCCCTTGTAATTACTTCAATTTTATCAATGGAAGGTGAAAATAGCGGAAATATTCTTTCAACACCAATACCACCGGAAATTTTTCTGACGGTAAATCTGGCACTGGCAAATCCCTTGGTTTTTTTAATAACAACACCCTGGAATATCTGGATGCGTTCTTTTTCACCTTCTCTGATTTTTACATGTACTTTTACTGTATCACCTGAAGTAAAATCAGGGATATCAAGGCGCATTTGTTCTCTTTCTAATTTTTCAATAATGTTTGTCATGTTTCCTCCTGGTTTCTTTCCCTTTTGGCCTGTCAGCCATTTGTAATTCGATCTAAATATATTGATGCAGCAGAACGGACAGAAAGATGATTATATTCACCCGGGCCTGTAATGGGCTCAAGTTTTATATCACAGATATCAATCAATTCTTCTGCCAGTCCCCATGCCGTGCCAAATACAAGGACATGGGATGCATTGCTCTCAAACTTTTGTTTCAGTTGTGCTGCAGGAATTGCACCTTTCAGCTGCTTTGCGCTGGTGGCAATGGTTACCACGGGTTGATTCCTTTCCTCTTTTATTTTCTGTACAGCATCTTCAAATGTGGCAACCACACGGATCAGCTCAAGGGCTGATTTCCTGGATGGATTCAATTCACCACCCACACCCCTGGTCCAGTGTTTTATGACCTGTTGGGCCAGATCAGCCTGGTCTTCAAAGGGAGTTATAATATAAACACCCTTGACTCCAAAGGTTCTGGATGCCCTTGCAATATCATGCATGTCAATGGTGGTCAAAGCTGAGCCAATGGGCTCTTTTTTCCGGTTCATAACCGGAAAATGTATTAATGCCACATATAGGTTATTGTTTAGCTTGTTGTTTGACAAGTGATTGAAGCTCCCTGCACCATTGCTGTAAAATCTTTTTTTCTTCCGGGGTGGGTGTCTGTTTTTCAAACAGGTCCGGCCGTTTTATAAATGTACGCTGCAGAGATGATGTTTTGCGCCATTGTCTGATTTTTTCATGGTTGCCTGACAATAACACCTGGGGCACACTCAGGTCTTGAAACTTTTCCGGCCGTGTGTAATGGGCATATTCCAGGCGGTCATCAATAAAAGAATCAGACTGGGAAGATGCTTCACTCCCCAATACCCCGGGGATCATGCGGGAGATTGAATCAATAATTGCCATGGCAGGCAGTTCCCCTCCGGTCATGACAAAATCTCCAATGGATAGTTCTTCATCAACAATTTGGGCGTATATTCTTTCATCAATGCCTTCATATCTGCCGCAGACAAAAATAAGGTCCTGTTTTCTCGCAGCAAGGTCACAGGCTTTCTCCTGGTCAAATTTTAAGCCCTGGGGAGTCATTAATACTACTTTTGCCAAGGGTGCTGTTTTTTTTGCAAAAGAAATAGCAGCTTCCAGGGGTTCTGGTTTCATGACCATACCGCTTCCCCCGCCATAGGGCCTGTCATCCACGGTTTTGTGTCTGTCCCGGGTAAAATCCCTGATGTTGACACATTGCCCTGTGATCAGACCACGTTCAATTCCCCTTGCAATCATACCATGTTCAAAAAAGGCTGTTACAAGCTCTGGAAAAAGGGTTAACACCGTAAAGTCCATGATCTGTTCATTATCCTTGAGGGAATTAGTATCCTTGAGGGAATTAGTATCCTTGAGGGAATTAGTATCCTTCAGAGAACTCATACCCTTCAGGTTTCATATCCTTCCGGCAGACTGGTCATAACGATTCCCCCGTCCATATCCACAGATGTAACAAAGTGTTTATTCATTGGGATCAGAATTTTCTTTTTCCCTACAACCAGAACGTCATTGGCACCAGTTGGGAAAATACGCTCAATGGTTCCAAGTTCTCCCCGGGTCTTGTCAATGACGGTCAGTCCGTAAAGATCCTGCCAATACCAGGTGTCTTCTTCAAGTGCGGGCAATTGGTCTTTATTGATTAGAATTTCTTTTCCCACCAATGCCT
>NBML01000022.1 GCA_002085465.1 Desulfobacteraceae bacterium 4572_89
ACTATTATATTTTAATTCAATTCTAGATAGGACCGCAACTGAAAGTGATTATGAAGATGCTTTAGAAAATTTATCTTATTATGTAAAAATGCACCACCACCAGTGGAGACATAATTGACCTGATCTGTGACCCTGCATTGTTTTGCAGCAAGCCCTGTGTCTCCTCCGCCGACAATTGAAAAACCCTTTGATTCAGCAATGGCCCAGGCCACGACCCGGGTTCCTCCCATAAATTTTTCCATTTCAAACACACCCATGGGGCCATTCCAGACGATGGTCCCGGCTTCCTGAATTGAATTTGCATACAGCTTAGCAGTTTGGGGTCCAATATCCAATGCCATCCAATTTAATGGAACTTCATTAACCAGCACTATTTTTGTATCTGCCTCTTTATCAAATTGATCAGCTGCCACAAGATCTATGGGCAAAAGCAAATCTATACCTTTTTGGGCTGCTTTTTTTATGATTGCATCTGCTGTCTTGAGAAGATCGGCTTCAACCATTGAGCCCTGGGTATCTATGCCCTGGGCTTTTAAAAATGTATTGGCCATTGCACCGCCAATGATAAGTTTGTCCACAAAGTTGAGCATATTTTCCAATGCAGCCAGTTTGCTTGAGACTTTAGCTCCCCCTATGACCGCCACAAGTGGCTTGTTGGGATTTTCCACGGAATCGTAATAGGATTGCACTTCTTTTTCAAGTAAAAAACCCGCACCAACTTCAGATACAAATTTTGTAATACCGGTTATGGATGCCTGGTCCCGGTGGGAAACGGCAAATGCATTATTGATATAAATATCGCAGAGACCTGCCAGTTTTTTAGCAAATATGGGATCATTGTTCTTTTCCTCATTGTAAAATCTTAAATTTTCCAATAAAAGAATCTGTCCATCTTTAAGGGAATTGACCTTTTTTTCAACTCTTTCCCCTATACAATCATCAATAAATAAAATCTCTTGGCCCAATAGTTGGGAAAGGCGCTGGCCAGCCGGTGCCAGGCTTAATGATTCATCCCTGCCCTCTCTGGGCCTTCCCATATGGGAAGCCAGAATAATTCTCGCTCTGCAAGACCTCAGATATTCAATTAGATCAAGGGTTGCTCTTATCCTGTTGTCATCGGTGATATTTAAAGCATCATCCATTGGCAGGTTGTAATCTACCCTTACAAAGACTTTTTTCCCATGGACGGACATATCTTTGACAGACTTCATTTATACCTCCTGACAATTTATTTTATTTCAAATTTGTTTATTTCAAATTTCACTGACCTGTTACTCCTGAAACGCAACTATCTCTGGGCCTGGGGTATTACTTTTGTGATATCTTTCTATGGACTTGTTTTTTCCGGGACCAACGTTCAAAAAAATTCATGGCTCCGGCCCTGGTACTCCGTTCAATGATCTCTTCTTCAACCTTTATCCCGTCCATGCTAGCCATGGCCTGGCCCAGGCATCTGGTCTTAAGGGGACAATGGAAATAACATTCATCTGGTGTTTGCCTGAGTCCGTTTTCTCCCATGGGAAAAACCTTTTCCAGCTTACCAAAACATTCACGAATATTATTTTTTTCTTTGTTCATTGCTTTGTTTAAGATCAAGGTCTTCTTCCCCCTGATCTTCCTCTTCCGGAAGTCGTGCAATACCGATCAATGCCTCTTTGGAAGCCAGGTTAATGAGTTTAACTCCCTGGGTATTCCTGGAAATCACATTTATTCCGTCAATGGAAGTTCGAATAAGTTTTCCCTTGTCTGTGACCATCATGAGTTCATCATTGTCACCCACCAGGGACAGGGCTACCATTTTACCATTCCTTTTGGATGTTTTAATGGAAAAAACACCCTTGCCTCCCCGGGTCTGGGTCCTGTACTCTTCAATGGAAGAACGTTTTCCATATCCATTTTCAGTAACAGTCAACAGGGTCTCTTCAGACTCCAGCACCTCCATACCCACAACGCGGCTATCCTCATCAATACGCATTCCCCGGACTCCCAAAGACCCTCTGCCTGTATCCCTGACATCGCCTTCGTGGAAACGGATTACCTTACCCCCTTCAGAGCCCAGAAAAATATCCATGTTGCCATCTGTGATCCTTGCAGCAATGAGTTCATCCCCCTCGGCAAGTCTAACCCCGATAAGGCCGCCGGATCTGGGTCTGGAATAGGACATTAGAGCGGTTTTCTTAACCCGCCCTTTTTTAGTGGCCATGATGACATATTTATCCGCCACAAACTCGTCAACAGTCAGCACTGTGGCCAGTTTTTCTCCCTCGTCAAAATTCAAAAGGTTTACAATGGCCTTTCCAAGGCTTGAACGTCCTGCCGTGGGCAATTCATAAACCTTTGACTGGTAAACCTTTCCAAAATTGGTAATAAACAAAAACGTGGCATGGGTGGAGGCAACAAACAGATGCTCTACAAAATCATCTGATTTTGTTCCCATGGCAGTCTTGCCCTTGCCACCCCTGTGCTGGCTTGCATAAAGTGTGATGGGATTTCGTTTAATATACCCGCTCCTGCTCACCGTCACCACCATGTCCTCCTGGGCAATCAGATCTTCAATGCTGATGGCTGCAGTACTTTCAACAATTTTTGTACGACGGGCATCACCGAACTCTTCATCAAGTTCAATGAGCTCATCCTTGATTAACCCTTTAACCACGGTTTCGCTGGAAAGAATCTCGTTAAACCAGGCAATATCCTTGAGCAGGGCATTATATTCTGTATTTATTTTTTCCCTTTCCAGGCCGGTAAGCCTCTGGAGCCTCATGTCAAGTATGGCCTGGGCCTGGATGGATGTGAGGCTAAAAGTTTCTATTAAGCCGTTTTTTGCCTCCTCCGGCGAAGAGGAAGCACGGATCAATGCCACCACCTGATCAAGATTGTCCAGGGCAATTTTCAAGCCTTCCAGGATATGGGCCCGCTCTTCGGCCTTGCGAAGATCAAACCGGGTCCTCCGGATAATCACATTTTTTCTATGGGTAATAAAATGATTAAGAATCTCTTTAAGGGTCAGCAGTTCCGGCCGGTTATTGACAACAGCCAGGGAAATAATACCAAAGCTTGTCTGCATATTTGTATGCTTGTACAGCTGATTAATCACCACTTCCGCATACTGGTCCCGCTTGAGACCAACTGCTATTCTCATGCCATCACGATCTGATTCGTCCCGGACAAAGGAAGCACCTGTAATCACCTTATCCCGCATAAGTTCGGCTATTTTTTCCACTACCTTTGCCTTGTTGACCTGGTAGGGAAGCTCTGTAACAACAATGGTTTCCTGGCCTGTTTTTTTGTTTTCCTCAACCTCAACCCTGGCACGGACGGTAATAATGCCGCGACCCGTGCTATAGGCCTCGTATATTCCCTTGGTACCGTAGATATGACCAGAGGTTGGAAAATCAGGGCCTGGTATATATTCCATCAGTTCTCGGATACCAATGTCGGGATTATCTATGAGAGCCTTTAGCCCATCAATGACTTCCCTGATATTGTGGGGAGGTATATTTGTGGTCATGCCAACGGCAATTCCCGAAGACCCGTTAACAAGCAGAGCAGGAAACTTGGTTGGCAAGACAGCTGGTTCTTCCAGGGTTTCATCATAATTAGGAATGAAATCCACTGTTTCTTTTTCAAGGTCTGCAAGCATCTGGTGGGAAAGCTTGCGCATGCGGATTTCCGTATACCTCATTGCTGCCGGAGAATCACCGTCCACTGACCCGAAGTTTCCCTGGCCGTCCACCAGGGTATATCTCAATGAAAAATCCTGGGCCATACGGACAATGGTATCATAAATAGCAGAATCACCATGGGGATGATACTTACCCATGACATCACCGACAATGCGGGCAGATTTTTTATAGGGTTTATTCCAGTCATTCCGTACCTGCTGCATGGCATACAATGAACGGCGATGAACAGGTTTAAGCCCGTCCCTGACATCGGGAAGAGCTCTTCCGATAATAACACTCATTGCATATTCGAGATAGGATTGTTTCATTTCCTTCTCGATACTGGTCATAGTATTGTCTGTTTGAATCATCAAAGTTACAACTCCAAATTAATTTTCTTTAAACCCGTTTGCATGCTCAAATATTTTTCCCGGGTTCAACCTTCCCTGGTTCAACTTTTCCTGGCTCAACCATGGATTGAAAACTTGAAAAATAAATATCTGCAAGGGTTAGAAATAAGGTGGCTATCAAAGGTCCATAAATAATCCCCAAAAGACCATAGACTTTTAAACCGCCTATAATGGCAAAAAAAACAATGAGCGGGTGCATGGCAACCCGATCCCCCACCACCTTGGGTTTAAAAATATACTCAATGCCCCATGAGAGAATTCCATAAAATACCAACACAAAGATACCCATACCAATGCTGGTTTTCAGCATCAGGAACACAGCTGTGGGGATGAGTACAATCCCGATTCCCACAATGGGAAGAAAGGCCAGGAACCCCATGATCACTCCCCATAAAAAGGGAGAATTAAAGCCTAAAAACCAGAAAAGCAATCCCCCTGCACATCCCTGGATCAGCCCGCCAAGACCGTTTCCAATAAGAACCGCACCTGCCATGTCATTGAATTTTTCATACAATTGTCTATCATGCTCATCCTGTAAAGGGGAAAGGTCATAAAGATACTGAATAAGTTTTTTCCCATCCCTGAGCATGTAAAAAACCACGATGATCATGAGGGCAAAATAAAACACAAGATTTAAAACATTGGATGTGATGGATCTTGCCTGCTGAAACAGGGAAAATCCCACCAGTTTTCCAAGTTCAGAAATGGGAGCGATGAGTTCATTCCAGGACACTACTTTTTCGACACCAGCACTGGCCAGAAGATCATTGAGTTTGTCAAGGGCCTGGGTGGATTCAAGCAAGTTGATAAGCTGGTTGGAAAAAACAGCATCCCTGGCCATGGTATAAAGCACAAGTGCTTCCTTGGACAGGATTCCCACAAAAAAGACAACGGGAATAAAGACTACAAAAAAAATAATAGCACAGGTCCATACAGCTGCTATTCTCGGAGAAAATCTCCGGGTTAAGCCATTAAACACCGGCTTAAAAATTCCAGTGGAAACAATACCAAGTATGATTGTGGCAAAAAAAGGTGCGATTAATCTGCCCATAAGCAAAATAGCAATGCCAAACAGCGCAAGAAAAAAGAAAAAAACTGCCCGCTGAATTAAATTTTGCTCCAATATCTCCACCAATGTAAAAAAAAGAAAAGGCTAAAAAACCATGTAAAGCCGCAGCATGCAATATATTTTGCACAGATACGGCTTTACACGAATAAAAAAAACACCTGTTCTAGCTTCTGATGATACCCAGAGCCGCCAAAACAAGAAGTATCTCAAAAATAATGACCTGAACAAAGCTTCCAAAAAAATGGTAAACAATTCCACCACCGACAATGGCGGGAACCGCTGTAAAAATCAACACACCCAATCTACGAGGAATATCCATAAAAACACCTCTTTATACCTTTTATTCTCATCTTAAAACAACCTGTAAAATTCCGAATAATTCATACCATTTTCATGGTCCAAAGTAAAGGGCAAACTTATTGTTCGATTATCATGGCCATGCCCATTCCACCGCCTATACACATGGAAATTATACCCGTGGAATAGGATTTGCGTTTCATCTGATTTATGGCAGTGACCATTTGTCTTGCACCGGTACAGCCAATGGGATGGCCAATGGAAATCCCAGATCCCAGTTCATTGGGTTTTTCCACGTCAATATTCAATTCTCTCATGCAGCCAATGGCCTGGGCAGCAAAGGCTTCATTCAATTCGATCATATCAATATCTTCAATGGTCATTTGGGTCTGTTTTAATACTTTCTTCACAGCTGGAACCGGACCCAGACCCATATAGGCAGGATCCAGACCACCTGCGGAAAATCCTTTGATCCTGGCCAGTTTTTCAAGGCCCAGGGCATCTGCTTTTTCCTCGGACATCAAAAGAACGGCTGCTGCTGCATCGTTAATACCAGAAGCATTTCCTGCTGTCACGCTGCCGTCTTTTTTAAAGGCAGGACGTAATTTGCCAAGTTTTTCCATGCTGGTTTCCATGGGCCGCTCATCTGTGTCCACAATGGTATCTCCCCTGCGGGAACGGATGGTAACCGGTACAATCTCCTGGGCAAAAGTACCGTCCTGGATCGCACCAAAGGCCCGGTTATGGCTCAGCAAAGCCAGCTGATCCTGTTCCTCCCTGGTGATCCCGTATTTCTCCACAATATTTTCCGCTGTCAGGCCCATGTGGTAGCCATAGAATATTTCATAGAGACCGTCAAAAACCATGAGGTCATGGACAGGTCCCTGACCTGTAAGTTCCATCCTGTGTCCCCACCTTGCCTTTAGAAGGGCCATGGGCGCATTGCTCATGCTTTCCTGGCCACCGGCAATGATCACATCAGCCTGGCCCGTCATGATGGCCTGGGCTCCCAGGGCAATGGCCTTGAGACCTGATCCGCAGATCTTATTGATAGTAAATGCCGTGGTTTCCCTTGAGATACCGGCTCCGATCATGGACTGGCGGGCTGTATTCTGCCCCTGGCCTGCCTGGAGCACATTCCCCATGATCACCTCATCCACAAAAACCGGCGCCAGCCCTTCATCATAGTCATAGCCTTTTTTCTCAATATCAATCACTCCCTGATCCTTAAGAGTATCAGGCGAAAATTGATTTTGGGCCTCATCAACCACAGGCCTCAATCCAGCACGTTTCAAAACATCTTTCATTACACAGGTACCCAGCTCAACAACAGGAACGCTTTTCAGTGAACCGCCAAAAGAACCAACCGGAGTCCTAACACCACTTACAATAACAACATCTTTCATTTAACGCCTCCATTCATATTGATTTATCTTTGTTTACCAGTTACATTATAACTATAATAATGTAAAAGCCATAGCAGACAGACAGACAAAAAACAAGGAATTATCCAATATTCCCATATCGCTGCTGCTTGAAAAGGATATGCCTGATGAAAACTATTGTTGTTGCAGGATGGGGCCAGGTCACACAGCCCAAAGAGATAGAATATACTCCAAAGGACCCCATGGGACTGATGATAGAGGCATCCCTGGAAGCAGGGCAAAGACTTGCAGACCCCAGCGCTCTGACACGGCTGGACGGCATTATGGTGGTAAAGAGCCTGAGCACCCATTATGAGGCGCCTGGAACCGAACTGGCTGCCCGGCTGGGAGCTTCACCAAAATTCATACACACCTCAAAAATTGGTGGGAATTCCCCCCAGACCCTTATCAACAAAGCCGCAGGAATGATAGCCAGAAATGAACTTGATTCTGTACTGGTGGTGGGAGCTGAAGCCTATGTCCCAAGATCTGTAAATAATAAAAGTCCTGAAAATAATAAAAAACATGGCAATAACTTTGGCAGTTCACTTTTGCAGGGTATCCCCCAGGACTATTCCGGTGATGATGCTGCTGGGTCCACTCCCCTTGAAAATTTTTACGGCATTGAACATCCCATGCAGGGATTTCCTCTGTTTGAGACAGCCCTGTGGGCAGCTTCCGGGCTGGACATTACCGAATATATGCACAAGGTGGCCAGCCTGTGGTCAGGCTTCAGCCAGGTGGCGGCCAGCCACCCCCATTCCTGGAGCAAAACAATCCGGACCCCAGGGGAAATCATTACCCCTGGCCTTCATAACCGCCCCATTGCCTTTCCCTATAATAAATTTATGAACGCCTTTGTCACAGTGGATCAGGGCGCTGCCGTGATACTCATGTCCGGGGAGGCTGCAAAAAAACATTCTAATATAAACAGGAAGACTGTTTATTTTCTTGGGGGTGGTTATGCAGAAGACCGACAGCGGTTCATGATCCAGAAGTCGGATTTCACATCAAGCCCTCCCTTAAAAGCCTCCGTTGAAAAAGCTTTGCACCGGTCAGGACTGAATATTTCGGATATTGAGTGTTTTGATCTTTATTCCTGCTTTCCCTGTGCTGTCTCCATTGCCAGGAAAATGATGAACCTACAGGAAAATGATCCAAGACCCCTCACCCTCACCGGAGGCCTGGGATTTTTCGGAGGGCCTGGCAACAATTACAATCTCCATGCCATTGCCACCCTTGTGGATATGATCAGCAAGGGCGAGAAAAAAACCGGCCTTGTCACTGCCCTGGGATGGTTTATGTACAAACATGCTGCTGGAATCTACTCCAGCATGCCTCCAATGAAAAGTATTGAGACCAATGATCTTGAGGATGACAAAAACCATCTGGCTGGTCCGACTCCCCTTACGATTGACGACCAGGCCTCTGGCAGGGGCATAATTGAAACCTATACAATTATCTATAACCATGACCAATCTCCTGCCTATGCAGTCCTCTATGGAAGAACCACCAAAGGATTAAGATTCATTGCCAAGACATTACCTGACCCGGAAATTTTTCAAACCCTGTCATCCAAAAACATGGTGGGAGAATCAATAACTCTTAAATTTGATCTGAAAAGCAAACAGACCATTGGTTTATTTTAAATACCAATTCGTTTTACCAGCTCTTTCTTGACTATAATCCCAATAAATCTTATCTTAATATAAAGGCCTCATATTATAAGGCAAACACTGGTTTACCAGGAATCACCCGGCAAACTTATAAAAAATGCAAAGGGGGTCTGATATGAAACAATGCACCTCCTGCGGATAAATTATCGCCCAGAAAATTACAACATGCCCGGCATGCGGCAGCCACCTTGTTGCCGGGATGAAGTCCATTGATGACTATAAAATCCAGAAAATCATCCATGAAGGCCGTTCCTCCATTGTATGCCGGGCTCTTAAAAAAAACAGCAAGACACCGGTGAGTATACGGCTGTTTACTGATCAGTCTGGAGTGGATATCTTGATCCCCAGGGATAAAACCAGGGATTTAAGCGTAAAAATCAATTATAAATTATCCAGGTTTTTAGATGCAAGGGCAACCCACCACGGCCCCATGCTCCAGAAGCTTTTAACCTGCCACCCCGATATAATAAATAACCGGGCCATTGATTTTCGCACCAGCATCTGGTCACTGGGTAAAATTTTCATTGAATTATTGACCGCCGACCACAACCTCAAGGATTTTTCATCAAAGGTGGACAAAATCAAAGGTCTGGATCCTGAACTTGGGATTTTGATTAAAATAATGCTGTCCGATGACCCTGACTTAAGACCCCATACAATGGCCAGGGTAGTAGCGGTCCTTTCCCGGATACTGGACAGAATTCCCCATTCAGATCTTCATCATCATCCGAAAAAAAGAATGCCAAAACTGCTCAAGGAATTAAACTGGTTTAAACGCATGGTGATTTTTCTTCTTGTTATTATTGTTGGAATTGTTGCCATGTATACTGCCGCATGGTTTTATATGGATTTCAAAAAAAATAAAAAAGAAATGGTTTTTTCAGATTTTATTGAATCCTATGCAGATTCCATGGGATTTTTAATGGTGGAATACTGCCTCAGGGATTCATCAAATCAGGTGGTGTATGAAAACAAGGTAGAGGGAACTGCATTTCTGGTGGACAAGCAGGGATATCTTTTGACCAACCGCCATGTTGCCTGCCCCTGGCTTGAAGATACAACCCTTTTCAATATTTTTAATCAATATAGGCTCATGGGAAAAAATCTTGAATTTGAGCATCGCATGTTCCTATGGTTTGAAGGGGAAAAAGCCTTTAACCGCCTGCCTGCCCTGAGAAACAGCCCGGAGCTGTCTGATTCCTATTACCTGCCATCTGCCTTCAGGTCCGATGGCAAAAGCAATTTGCGTATTGTTGGAGTGCCAAGGGCCTCAAGCAAAACAGGAGAGAGGATTAATTCTCCCTTTAAACATGATTTTGCCGTATTAAAAATCGATAAAATTCCTGAAAACCGCATCCCCCTTCCCCTGGAAACCAAGGTTGACGCGGAAGATATCCCGCGTCTTTCACCTGTGATCATCCTGGGCTTCCCCCTTGGGAACAGAACCCAGTATGACCATATTAACGCCAGCATCACAAGGGGACATGTCAGGCGGACCTCCAAGGAAATCATCCAGGTGGATTCTTCCATTTACAAGGGAAACAGCGGAGGACCGGCAGTAAATTCCAGGGGCCGGGTCCTAGGCATTGCATCCGGCGTGGTCACGGACCAGACAACAAGTTATATTCCCATTCATACCCCTTTGTCAGATTTCGGATTGATCCTTCCCATTGCAAGACCGGCAGAATTTGTTGAAAAGCTAAAGGCAGGCCAGCCAAAATGGAATGGAATTCTGGATTTCAACCTGGATATAAAATTAAAAGACATCCTTGCCCTTGCATTGGAACATAAATACAGAGAGGCAGCCTCCCTGACCGATACCATGCTTAAAACCAGCAATGATCCTGTATTGCTCTTTACTGCTGCTGTGCTCCATTTTTGCAGCAATGATATGGACAAGAGCCGTGACCTTTTCTCCCAGGTGATTTCCATTGAAGGAGAAAACACCATATCCAAACTCATGCTCCATTTTTCCAGACCCTGCAGGGAAACCGCTCTGAGCCTCAGCCTCGGGCTGCTGAGAGGAGAAATTCTCAAATTCACAACCACCCCCGGAAAAGCAAATGAAAACCTTAAAAAATTCCAGGCCCATACCCGGGATCCCTGGTACAGGATTATAAGCAAAAACCTTGTTCTGGGAACTCCTGAAAAAGATCTTGTAAAACTTGCCGGCAACAATCCGGAAAAATTAATCACCCTCCAGACAGCCCTGGGTCTCTGGGCCGAAGGTGATGGGGACAAAGAAACGGCTGCTCACCACTATAGAGAAGCTTTGAGCACCTATCTGGATGGATGGAACGAATATGATCTGGCCCTGGCCAGAATTACCCGATTCCGTAAAGATACTGACTGATCAGCACCTGTTTTCTGCCTTATTTTTTCAACTCTTATTCTTTAGATCAAGCCAGGCATCAAGCCGCTGTTTTACGATTTTTTCATACCCCCTTTGAACGGGAAAATAAAACCGCTGGTCTTCCAGGATCTTAGGAAGGTATGACTGGGGTATATACCCATCCTTATGATCATGGGCATATTTATATCCTTTACCGTAGCCCATGCTTTTCATCAGAGACGTGGGGGCATTGCGAATATGCAGGGGCACGGACTGGTACCCGGTTGTTTCAACCGCCTTCTTTACAGCCTTATGGGCTGAATAAACCGCATTGCTCTTGGGGGCGGTGGCAAGATATACAGCAGCCTGGAACAGGGAACCGTCTCCTTCGGGACGGCCCAGGATTCTAAAGGATTCGCCTGCATTCAGGGCCATTGTCAAGGCCCCGGGATCGGCCAGGCCAATATCTTCGGTTGCAAACCTAATCATCCGCCTGAGCATATAATAGGGGTCATCCCCGGCCATAAGCATTCTTTCAAGCCAGTATATGGCTGCGTCCGGGTCAGAACCCCGAAGGCTTTTGATAAACGCTGAAATCAAATTATAATGTTCTTCACCAGCCCTGTCATATAAAAGAGATTTTTTTTCAATGGCCTTTTCAATGTCCCGGGCTGAAATAATTTTTCCCGGACCAAAATGCAGGGCTGCAGCTTCAAGATTGGTCAGGGCAATGCGGGCATCCCCTTCAGACACCCTGGCAATGTGTGAAAGTGCTTCCAGGGAAAAACTCTCTTCAGCCCTGGCAAGGCCCTTTTGAGTATCTGTCAGCGCCCGCTTTAAAATTTGAATAATATGCCCGGGATCAAGGTTTTTCAAAGTAAAAACCCTGCACCTGGAAACCAGGGCAGGATTAACCTCAAAGGATGGATTTTCAGTGGTGGCTCCCACAAGGGTGATCAGCCCGTTTTCAACATGGAACAAAAAGGCATCCTGCTGGGCCTTGTTAAACCTGTGGATCTCATCCACAAAGAGTATGGTCCTTCTTTTGTAAAGCCTCCTTCTTTCCTCTGCCCTGTCAATGATCCCCCGGATATCCTTTACCCCGGATAGAACTGCTGAAATCCGGACAAACTCGCTCTGGGTGCCCCTGGCTATGATATTGGCAAGGGTTGTCTTGCCACACCCGGGCGGTCCCCAGAGAATCATGGAAAAAACCCGGTCATTTTCAATGGCCTCATGCAAAAGACTGCCCTGGGCTGTGATTACCTCCTGGCCCACCAACTCGCTTAATCTGGCCGGCCGCATACGGTCGGCCAGGGGAGCTGACATGCCCATATCTTTTTGGGCAATTGATTCAAACAAATCCATCAGGATGAATTTTTCCTGTCCCGTTCTCTTTTTTTCCGGCTCTGATCTTTCCTCTGCTTCTGCATTTTGGTTGTTATTTTTCTTTTTTTCTTCTTAATCCGTTCAAATTCCTTTGTATTCCCGGAAAAATCTATTTTTCCTGTTTTTTCCCTGAAATTAAGTCTTATGGGTGTGAGGCTCAAAGGGATCATCTGTCTTAACTGGTTAACCAGGTATCTTTTATAGGAAAAATGGACTGCCTTGGGATAATTGACAAAACAGACAAAACACGGGGGTTTGGCAGCCACCTGGGTGGAATAAAAAAACCTCAGCCGCCTGCCCTTGTACAGAGAGGGTTCCTCCCTGTAAACCGCATCCTCAATGATCCTGTTCAACACCCCTGTGCTGATTCGATGGCAATATTCCCTGTAAACCTTGACCACTTCATCCAGAATCTTATGGCACCGCTGGCCAGTCAGGGCGGAGATGGTCATGGCAGGAGCATAGGCAAGAAATTTTGACATCTGCCTGAGTTCCTTGAGAAATTCTTTCTGACTTTTATCATCCTTGTCCACGAGATCCCATTTATTTAAAAGGAAAATAGCTCCACAACCTCTTTTTTCTGCATATCCGGCAATGGTGATGTCCTGATCTGTGATGCCTTCCTCGGTATCAATGAGGATCAGGGCAACATCACAGTCGTCCATGCTGTCCAGGGCCTTGAGAATGGAAAATTTTTCCAGTTTTTCCCTGACCTTGCCCTTACGCCGGATGCCGGCTGTATCCTTTAAAACAAACTGCCGCCCCCTGTGGGTAACGCTCAGTTCAATGGCATCCCTGGTGGTACCGGCCTTTTCATTAACCACCACCCTTTGTTCCCCAAATATTCGATTGGCAAGGGATGATTTCCCCACATTGGGCCGGCCCACGATGGCAATTCTAATGGGTGCATCTTCCTTGTCTTCCTCAACTACCTCTTCCGGGAATCCCTGGACAAGATCATCCAGAAAATCCCCCACACCAACCCCATGCTCTGCAGAGACATAATAAAACTTATCAATGCCCAGGGAATAAAAATCCCCCAGCTCATCCTCCTGTTTATGATTTTCAATTTTATTGATTAGATAAAAAACAGGCTTTTCAGTCTTGCGCAGCAGATCTGCCAGATCCCGGTCATAGGGAGAAAGGCCGGACCGGCCGTCCATAATGAATACCAGGACATCTGCCTGTTCCACGGCAACAGAAAGCTGTTCCTTAATCTGGGAGGCAAAATAATCATCATCAGCGCTTAAAAATCCACCCGTATCAATCACGGTAAATGGCTTATCTTCCCACATGGCATCTGCATAATGCCGATCCCTTGTCACCCCGGGCATATCATCCACAAGGGCCTTGCGTGACCGGATAATTCTATTAAAAAGTGTGGATTTCCCCACATTGGGCCGGCCAAGAAGGGCCACAACAGGTTTCATATATTTTAACCTCCGAAAATTTTTAGAAAATCACTTGTGAAGGGGATTTGAAATTTTTTTATCAAATGCAGAAGCAAAACTCACACATACAAATCAATCTCCAAAGCCTGCTTTTTTTGTCTGAACTCCTTTTCAACCCTATTTTTCTCCTGGAGATATTCTCTTTCCAGATTTTGAGATTCGTTTTTGTATTTTTGTTCCAGGGTTGCTTCCTTTTTTGCATAGACCTGTTGGAGTTCTTTTGCTTTTTGAGAAAGGTTTACTTCATCATTGATAGTATTTTGATTTTTAGAAAAAGAATGGCCTGTAACCCTGGTTGAGAAGTTCAGTTGATCCTGGTATCCGCTAAAAAAATTAATATTGGATGTTGTGGTCAACATTTTTCTTTCCTCATTGACACTGGTGTTACGATAATTTGATATGACCAGAATGGGAATTAATAATTCTCACCATAAAATCTACCATACTCTACAAAATATACTTTTTAATTGTCCCATTGTCAATTTTTTTATCAGGCATCCTCCCGGACTTCTTTTGATAAATTTAATTTTTGACTTATCTTTTCATAGGATACAAAACGACCCTGCCGCGCCGAAGGAGTCAAAAATGATATGAGCTTTCGTTCCATCATTCTTGGGTGCAGATCATCGGACATGGCCATCACACCTTCAGTAATAATTTTTTGAAGAAAAAGTTCCTGGGCAGTTCTCTCCCTTATGTTTGCAGCAAAGGGCAGGAACAAAAAATTTGCAAGAACGATCCCGTAAAGGGTTGATGTAAGGGCAACCGGAATTGTTACCATAATTATTGCTGAATCACCCTGTCCGGCAAGCATTCCAACCAGACCCACAACACTGCCCACAAGACCAAAGGAAGGCGCCACATCTGCCATGGTTTGAAGAACCCTTCTGGTTTCATCCCTCCTCATCCGAAAAAAATACATTTCAGCAGTTAATGACTCTCTGATTTGTTCCTTTGAAAACCCGTCAACCAGAAGTCCCAGGGCCTGACGCAAGAAGACAATGCTTGTTTCTTCTTCTTCATCCTGGAGGGCCAGCAAGCCTTTCAGCTTTTTTTTCACAGACAGATTCACAAGAATTTCAACGATTTCATTGGGACTTTTCACAGATTTCCCATAGGATGATTTCAATACCTTTAAAAGGATTTCAATCCTTTTCATATTATAACTGAGAAAAGTTGCTCCAAACGTACCGCCGATAATGATTAAAAACCCGGATAGATTCAGATAAAGACCTGGATTACCGTGGATAAGGAACCCTGAAAAAAAAAGAAATACACATATAACTATTCCGAATATATTCTTTCTGGACTGCTTTAAAAAAAAACTGTGCTCAGATGCAATCATTTTGTTCCCCCATTTTTTTCACGATGGCTTATAAAATTTATGTCTAATATTTTTGTTTACTTAAAATCAGCTCGACCCGTCTGTTAAGTGAACGGTTATAGGCTGTGTCATTGGGTCTGACAGGTTGATGGTAGGAGTGGGCAGTAATAAAAATTCTATCCTCATCAATATTGCAGACCTCTATTAAATATCGAGCGACCATAACCGCCCTCTGGGAAGAAAGTTCCCAGTTGGTGGGATAAGTTTCAGAGTTTGTGGGAGCATCGTCCGTATGACCGCCCACATTGATCATATATTCATTTTCATTTAAGACCTTGGCAAGCTGGTCCAATTGATATTTTGCTCCCATCTTCAGCCGGGCCCTTCCAAGGTCAAACAAAAGATCTCCCGCGAGAACGATTCTGACAGCATTGTCATTGACCATGTCAATAGTAATTTTTTCATCTATCATCACCTCTTTTACAGCCTGTCTGGTCTGGTTAAAAACATCTAAAGGCTTATTTTGGGTATTGATATTTATAACTTTTCCTGATCCCTGTTCAGACAATGTATTATGAGCAGATCCAAATCCGAATTTAAGGTTTTTATCACCGACCTGGTAAATGTACATGACAGCAAAAAGAATAAACATGGTCATCATTAAATCAGCCCATGAAACCGACCATTTATTATATTGTTTCTCTTCTGGAAACGACAAGATTTCGTTGTAAAAATCATTTACCTTGTTCTGCTCAAAAAATTTTTCCGACGTTTGCTCTGATTCCATAATTCATTTTCCCCCAGGAACACATAAATTCTGTGTACAAAAGAAGTCGATAAAATCACTACAATCAACCAAGGGTTTATTTTTCTTTAATCAGCACTATTTTATCAGCACCTTAGCAAGGTCATTCTTTCCTGCCGTAAGCAATAGTAAGCAATATTTATGCCCAAAATTAACACACTAAAGAAATAAAATTCATCCGTCATTTTAATTGGTTATACGTGAACCATCACTTCTTTCCAAACATCCTTCTGATATCAATACTTAATTGCCGCAATATTTATTACATTTTTTATACAATAATAGTATAAATTGCCACATCCCCTGCACCGAAATCCCCTTCAATTAACACACTTTGTCCTCGGTATATTCGATTATAGGTAGCGGCTAAATAAGAGACACGACGTTTGTCACTGATAAAATCTTCTTTCATGTTATATTTCTCCATGGGAAGCATAAGGAGCCACATGGCTCTTTCGTTGATGATTTTGATAGTCAAGCATAAATGCATTAAACAGTGTCAAGCCTTTCCTGTTCTCAGGCTGCCTTATTTTTTTTTGCATAGGCTATGTACCTTTTTTGGTTGTGGTTGACTCAGTGTCAACAAATTTTTCCCCACCCACGAACGTCTGTCCATACCCCCTTTTGCTTTAGGTGAGGGCCTTTGAGGAGACCTCTGTTCTCTGGACATGTGGCGTTTCCTTATACAGGATGAATGAAATAATACTCAATGGGAGCAGCACCAAACCTGAAATCATTAGTAAATCCTGAAATTCATATTTTTCCAGTAAAAATCCATATACGATCATGGCCCCGGGGAACCGACAAAAAAAGTGGATAATCATTTAAATAGCCAAACATAGAAATAAAAATCCCACCTAAAAAAAATTTATGCCTGGATTCATTTGGAATTTTATAAAAATGCGCTGAAGAAGAACCCAGTAATTTATCGAATCTAACTCCTCATTGATAATATTGATACTACCATCCTTATGCACGAATATTTATCTGAAA
>NBML01000023.1 GCA_002085465.1 Desulfobacteraceae bacterium 4572_89
CAACAGTCTCACAGGCCTTTTTTAAGCTGGCCCGGATACTTTTTAGGGGTTTTCCTTTGTATAAGAAAACATGATCATTATGAAAAACCCTGGGGATATCAATCAATATTCTATAAAGCTTGTCAGGGATACCCGGATAGAACAGGCTTGCAACAGGGTGCTTTTCACTGAAAACGAAGGAGCACAATATTTTTGTGAATTTAAACTTGATAACCTTCTGAGAGGGGATCAGAAAACCCGGTATGAATGTTACCAGATTGGCATTGATAAGGGGTTCCTATCAAGAAATGATGTCAGAGGATTTGAAAATTTATCCCCAGTTCCTGGTGGTGACGATTATGGAATAAATAATCCAGCCACCTGAATAAATATACTTTGGGCATGCAACCTCCCACATTAAATAAAAGGTGCTCACTGCATTTGGTTTTTAATAGTTCGGCCATTCAGTGGGGTTCATAAATTTTCCTTTCATGAGGGTCCCGGTCTCCTGGGTAACTATAGGCCGGGTTTTAATTTTTCCCTTGCTTCAAGCCGAAACTATGTGATTATATAATAAAATTATTTATTTGATTTTGAAAGTTTTTCTATCAATGGTATGTGGTCGTTAATAATAGTACAACATATTGTGGTCAAATGGAAAAGTTGACTTCAAATCATTTTTTTTGTTGACTTTGGATCAACTCAAACCGATAATATGACAAAAGACGAAGCAAAAGAATGTTTGCGTGAGTTTGCCCAAATTGGCTGTTTTCAGCAATCAGTACACTGTCGTGAGCGGATGAAAGAACGACAGATTACCACAGATGACGTGTTAAATGTTTTTCTGTGGGGCAAGGTCACAGAAATTGAATATAAAAAAGAATTCGACAGCTGGCAATGCAAGGTAATTGGCAAAGATATTGATGGAGAGGACCTTGTGTTTATAGCTGGTATTTACGAGCATTGCCATACAGTAAGATGTATCACTGTATACTAAGGAGGGGGATGCTATGAAATGTCACCAATGTAACTCAGACATGAAAGAATCAAAAGAATTTTACCACTATACTGAGTCTGGCCTTGATAATGTTTGGTTGGGCGATGTAAGTGTTTATCGATGCGAGTGTGGAGAATATTTTGCTTCTATTCCTGCTATTATAGAATTGAATTTAGTGATTGCACTCTATTTAATTAAAAAGAAAACTTTTCTTAAAGGTCAAGAAATAAAATATTTACGAAAGAATGCCGGGTTAAGCGCAAAAGCTTTTGCGGAGTACATTGGGGTCGACAAATCCACACTTTCAAGATGGGAAAATAATAAGCAAACCATTGATAAGTCAAACGATCGAATGATAAGGCTTTTTCATGCAACATTCAAAGGGATTTCATCTGAGAAGATGAAAAGTTTTTTTGATGATGTGATGAAAGAAATAGACAACAATGGAGAAGAAACAAGGATCGATATTCCAATAGCTGATATTCTTTCTGGACAACATACAGAATGTAGGATTTGTTAATAATTTCCCTTGAACAGAATCATTCCTTTGTAAATTTAAAATTTAGGGTAACATTAGGGTAACATTTACCCGAAAACATGTTACCCTAACCTGGACAAGCCAGAACCAAAAAGGTTTTCTGATTCTCTTGCCAAAATAACACGAAAATCAGAAATTAGAATCTAATAACTATTTTGCATCTTTTTGTTTTTGTTTGCTTTGAATTGTTCAAGATACTGAAATAATAAAGAATAACAATTGAATTTTAGTTGAAATCGGTTGTATTTATTTGTTGTATTTTACCCTATTTTTACACTTAGGATCTAGTGCCGCGAGGCGTGGAGGTTCAAGTCCTCTCTTCGGTACCATATATGAATAAAGGCTTTACAGAGATTTTAACATTTTCTTTGTAAGGCCTTTTTTTATGGCCTAATGGCCAAACTTAATTATCCTGAATGGATGTGGTAAGAGCAAATGCCATAACCTGACCTATCCATTGGGGCCACTGGTTACGATTGCATTTTTCCCCGAGAGATCAAACAAGTCCTGCATGACATTTCTTTCTGAATGGATTTGAAATGGCTGATTGACGATTCAATTTGTTATCAACTGGGCCTGCTCTATTAATCGTCGGTTTTACAATTCTCGGAATGTCATTTGTTATTTTATCCCGTTTCCAAAGATAAAATTCTGAAAAAAATCTTATTCAACAATTTCCAGGATCACACGTTTCTGCTCTTTCGCCGATGCACATGATAGAATGGTCCGCATGGCCTGGGCTGTTCTCCCCTTTTTTCCAATAACCTTGCCAAGGTCTTCCTTTGCTACCCTTAATTCCAGAACAAGGGTCTGCTGGGCTTTGATTTCCTGGACATCTACTTTTTCCGGATCATCAACAAGTGCCTGGGCAATATACTTAATCAACTCTTTCATGACGCGATCTCCTTCTGCCAAGATGACAATGAAAATGTAATTTAAGTTTCAGCTATAGTTTACAAATATAGTTTACAAATATAGTTTACAAATGAATTTAATAATAATTTTTAGTTTCAAATTTTTAGTTTCAATAGACCGCCAATAAAGACTATTTATAGCAGCATACCATAACCATTTAGAATCACAAGTGCTATTTCTGATCTTCATCGGGTTCAGCCCATAAAATATGGTTCTTGTTCAAAAAAAGTGTTTTATGTCTTACAGGATTTTCCGTAGTGTTATCGTACATGGTCGCATTGAACAGAATTAAAAAAGGCTCCTGATTAATGCTCAAGTAGAGAAATCATGTACGATAATTTTATATTTTTGCAGCTTTCATTGAATCAATTGTCCATTTTACTTGACATCAAAAAGAAATTAATTAATTTAGGATGCAAGTTAACCATAAAAAAATGAATATTTTATTGCCCAAATTTTTTTTAGTTTAGGGCAGAACAAAGGGGATACCCGTGATAACTGAAATTACATCTACAGATGCTGAACGTAAAATGCTTACTCATGCCGGATATGGTGAGCCAGCCATTAATTATTATCTTGAGAAAAAATATATGGGTCAGATTGAGAATGCCGATCAGGTTTCTGAAAAAATAGGGTCCTGCGGTGATATTATGAGGGTCTATCTTAAGATGGATGAAAACGAAATTATTGATGATGTCAGGTATGAAATTACAGGTTGTGCAGGAGCTATAGCTGCAGCCATGGCAGCTGTAGACCTGGTAAAAGGGAAAAACCTTGAAGATGCCCTGAAAGTCAATGACGGGGATGTCTATAAGATGTTGGAAAATATCCCGGAAAAAAAGCATCATTGCATTCAGCTTGCTGTAAAAACCATGCACCTGGGAATCAAAGAATTGAAATTTGGGAAAACCAATTAAAGTCATTACCTCTATTGCAACTGTTTTTTTTGTATTTCTGTTGAACGGATGTACTTCATCCACAGATTTTCAGATTGAGGACCTTGCAAAGACAGATATTAACCAGGTGTCTGAGATTCATATGGATCAGGTAACAACCTTATTGAAAACCCTGACCCGCAAACTGTATAAAATGAATTCACAGGAGCTTGGCAAGACATCAGGGGCCACAATTGATTCACAGATAGCCAGAATATTTCAATGCCCTCCGGTCCAGCCCCTTAACTCCCTTGGAGATAAAGAGAGTGTTGATGCCATTTTGCTGGGATTTGAACCTGAATTTAAAGGTGACAGGATATTTGCAATGATGTATGGGCTTTATACTATGGTTCATACATCATACAGCAAAAACTGTGATCTTTTTATGCTGGATTTTCTGGACGGGCAAAGCATATATAACAGTGCCCGGAATATCGAGATTTTTGTCTGGCGCCTTAAGACCAGGTATAAATCCGATGGGAAGCTGTTTTTAATAACCAATACCTGTAACGGCCCTGTTGAAAATTTAAGCTTTGAAAGAATTTTCGGTAAATTAATTTCCCTCCAGGATACCATGGCCCTTATTGTTTCCACAAGAAAGGGAAGGATGATAAAAGAGGTCCTTCACATGGCAGGAATGGCCTTTTTACCCATTAGGATTTATTAATTGCCAAGGTAGATTCTAAAGGGCGTGTTGCAGTTTTTCAAATCGTTTCACCTGGTCCCGGTAATAGGATTTTTTATCTTCTGATATGGCAAGGGCTTCTTTGGCCACCTCAACTGCCTGTTCAATCTGGTTATTCAAAAACAATGCCTCGGCATAGGTATCCAGGATATATGCCTCCCTTTTTATTGCTAAGGCTTTTAAGGAAAGTTCAAGAGCTCTTGGGTTGTCCTTGAACCGGTCATCCGGGCAGGTGGCAAACAGCCAGGCAAGGTTATTAAGGGCATGGATGTTTCTCTTGTCGATTTGAATGACATTTTCATAGGCATCAACAGCCTTGTCATAATTTTTTTCATTGTAGTAATAGTCCCCCACAAAGACATAAAGATCTGAATTCTCCGGATCCACTTCCAGCTGCTGGAATAAAATTTTTCCAGCAATATATTCTCCAAAGGCATCCTTTGCTGAACCATAGCTAATGCTGTATCCTGCGTAGAACAAGGCAAAAATCAGTATAAAATAACCAATAATTATTTTTTTTACCCTGGTATGGTGGCGGGCAATTAATTCTGGTTGTTCCTGGCATTGTTCCAGGAACTGGATCCTCTGGCCAATGCTGAAATGATGCCAGTTGGGCTTGTCAATGGATTGACGGCTCAGGGATGCAATTTTATGGAAAGTTGATACAAGGGGGAAAACATTGTTTTGGAAATTAAATACATGGAGATCTGCCTGGCGTTCAAAATTCCGCATGATAAATCCAAATACAAATCTGAAATAGATCACAAAAAAGCCAATCAAAAACAGGCAGATTAGTATGGCATGGGCACTGCCTTTATCAATTCCAAGGAAAGCCAGCCCATTGTACAGAGGAGCGGCAATATAAAGCAGGTATATCATGGGTTCAAAAAAGACAAAATTGCAGGCAATAAACCCCATAAAAAAGAAAAGGTAAAAAACCATGTGAAATTTCTGGACATGGCCTATCTCATGGAGAATCACCGAATCAATTTCATCATCATTCAAGGAGTTAAGCAGGGCCTGGGTTACAAGAATATATCGGAACCGGCTCACAAGCCCCATGACACCGGCCGTAATCATGTTTCCACCGAAAAGTTCCCATTTGAGAATATCTGCATATGGCATTCCTGCTTTTTTACAGATCGCCTCTATGCGGGCTCTTGAATATCCAGGTTCCAGGGATGCGCAACCCCACAACTTTCGAATAAGGACAGGCCCGAAAATAGAAACAGCAGTCAGAAATACAAGAATATAGCTGATTTCTCCTGTGGTTGTTTTAAAAAATTCCTTAACAGGCTCAAAGGGCAGAAACTGAATCATATCTGCAAACAGGGACAGGCAGAACCAGGGCAGCAATGCAGGCAGGGAAAACGATATGTTTGAAAATACAAAACTCTTTTTGGTCAGGTTTCCAGGAAAATATTTTTTCTGGACCCCATAGGCAGCGTTCCAGATAATAACAAGGTACAAAAGGAAAAGTCCCAGAAATAAAACAGCCTCCAGGGTGGGAATGAGTTTGAACAATGGCTTAAGCAAGGGGATGTCTGCAAGGAAAATATTAAGCTTGTATAAATAAATATTAACGGCAAAAAGCATCAGGGCCAATATGGACAGCCTTGAAATAGCAGCATTAATGGCATGGTCCATACCTGAATAGGAGTGGGTCCTTTTCCTGGAAATCCGTTTAAAGTAAATATGACATACAAAGGCAAACAGCAGTCCTGATACCAGGGTGTAGTAAAGGCTGTTTAAACCGGCTGCCTGGATTTTATCAAAAAGTTCGGAAGATGTGTAGATAACAAGGGCGATCAAAAAGTATAAAAAATTTGAAAACACGTTACTATTTCCTTAACTGATAATGCCGTAATTGGCGAACATACTTATCACAATCCAGGATTTTACATCAAATTTAAGGTCTGGTTCTTCCATGAGCATTGATGCTTCTTTTCTGGAAAGCAGTACAACCTCAATATCCTCGGATAATTCATTGAATTCATTGCTGGGTTTTCCCCTGCATTCAACAAATAACAGGCTGATGCTTTCATCTGTCATTCCAGATGATGAATATATACATGGGCTTTGTTTTAAGATTTTTGTGACTTCCAGACCAGTTTCTTCAAAAAGCTCCCTCTTCCCGGCATGAATAATGCTTTCTCCCTTGTCCACCAGGCCTGCTGGGAATCCATACTGGTATCCTCCCAGGGCAACCCGGAATTCCCTGATAATTACCAATTTTTCTTCCTGTTTGTGAAAAGGAACCACTACAACGGCATCGGGCAGTCCTGGAGTCTGGCTGAAGGGGTTGTGATGATCTGACCGTGATGCAAACATCCAGTTTTTTTTATTTTTCTTCCTGTCTCTGTATTGGATGGAAAACAGGTTCAAATGTTTGCAATTGGTTATTTTTTCTATTTTACATATTTCCATTTTATTCCCTGCTTTAATTCCAAGTATGAAGATAAGCATGGCTGATACAAAATACCACCCAAAAAAAAGGACTTTTACAAAGAAAAAAATAAATTACAAGGGAATTTAATTGATATACATTAAATATCGGAATGAAAGCCAGAAATGGCAGGCGCTTCCAAGAATTACAAACAAATGCCAGATTTCATGGAATCCAACTATGCCCGGGAATGGGTTTGGCTTTTTAAGTCCATAGACCACTGCGCCGCTGCTGTAAAAAAATCCTCCCATTGCCAGCCAGAAAAGACAGACGGGCTCAAGGGTCTTGATCAAAGGATAAATGGCCAACACGCACATCCAGCCCATAATCATGTAAATCAGGGTGGAAATCCATCTATGAACATTCATTGAAAAAATTTTAAGAAAAATCCCTGCAAAGGCAATACCCCAGACCAGCCCAAAAAGGCTCCAACCCCATGGTCCTCTAAGGGGAACCAGGCAAAGGGGAGTATATGATCCTGCAATGACAATAAAAATCATGATATGATCTATTTTGCGAAAAATTAGAAGGGCCTGATCAGATATTCGCAAACCATGGTATAAAAAACTTGAAGTGTACATCAGGACCAGGCTGGTTCCAAAGATGGAAAAGGAAACCACATGCCAGGCATCTGCCCGCCGGGAGGCAAACACAACCATGAGGGTCAGTCCGACAATGGATGCCAGTGCACCGGCCATATGGGATATGGTGTTTACAGGTTCCCGGAAGATTTTTGCATACACACAGATTTTTGTATTCATATCCATGTATTCAGCATACCCGCAATTTATAGAGATTCAAAATAAATTTTGATTTTTACATTTTTTTTACTAAAATTCTTGAAAAATACTGGGGGTGTGTTAATAAACATAAGGTTGTAATTACTTATTTTTAGTCACCTGTTTTAATCACCGAATGAATAATTTTTATTAAATTGTTCAAAATCATTAACAGTATTAGATGAAGGGGAGTTTCTATGAAGCTATTAAAAGTACTATCCGTATGCATTACCGTTCTTGCCGTGTCTACATTTGCCATGGCAGGCACATTGGAAGATGTTAAAGCAAAAGGATTTATCCAGGCAGGCGTGAACGGCAGTGTCTTTGGTTTTGGTAAAGCCGATGAAAATGGTGTCTGGAAAGGCCTTGATGTTGATTGCGCAAGAGCTGTTTCAGTTGCTGTTTTTGGAAATCCTGACAAATTAAAATTTACTCCTTTGACAGCTAAAACAAGATTTACTGCATTGCAGTCTGGTGAAATCGACATGCTTTTCAGAAATTGTACCCAGACCTTAAGCCGTGATTCCCAGCTTGGTCTTGATTTTGCTACAGTTAACTACTATGACGGCCAGGGATTTCTTATCCGCAAGGACCTGGGTGTAAAAAGTGCTAAAGAACTTGATGGCGCTTCCGTCTGCGTTCTTCCTGGAACAACAACAGAAATGAATGCTGCCGATTATTTCAGGTCAAACAACATGAAAATGAATCCCGTTGTTATTGAAAACACAGATCAGCTTGCCAAAGCTTTTTTTGCCGGTCGTTGTGACTGCCTGACTTCTGATGCATCCCAGCTTGCCGGAACCCGTGCTGTAGCACCAAACCCAAAAGATTACATGATCCTTCCTGAAATAATTTCAAAAGAACCATTGGCTCCTGCTGTAAGGCATGGCGATAACCAGTGGAAAGATATTGTTAACTATTCTGTTCTGGCTATGATTAATGCTGAAGAACTGGGCATTACTTCTAAAAACGTTGATGAGATGCTGAACAGCAAAAATCCTGTGATCAAACGTTTTCTGGGCGTAACTGCAGGTAATGGAAAAGCCCTTGGAATTGATGATAAATTTGCCTACAATATCATTAAGATGGTGGGTAACTATGGTGAGGTTTTTGAAAGAAACGTTGGCGTGAATACCCAGCTGGGATTGGAAAGAGGACTTAATGCTCTCTGGACAGATGGCGGACTGCTGTATTCTCCCCCATTCAAATAATTTATAACTTTGAATTTAATATGGTGCAATGCAAATTGCACCATATTTTTTAAACGTACTTTTTTAAACGTACTTTTTTAAAGGATCATCGAAAGTATACTGCATAAAGCTATGAATACAACAAATTCAGAAAAGATTTCCTTCTGGTATGATCCAGATAAACGATCCATTGTGTACCAGGTGGGGGCGGCTCTTTTATTTGCCTTTGTTGCCTGGTACCTGGTGTCCAACACCATGACCAACCTGGAAAATCAAAATATTGCCACAGGGTTTGGATTCCTGAATAATGAGGCTGCATTTGAAATTGGCGAATCACTGGTGGAATATTCGGCTGCAGACAGATATATGAGGGCCCTTTATGTCGGTTTTTTAAATACATTATTGGTATCCTTTATAGGCATCTTTTTGACCGTTATTTTAGGTACCTTGGTCGGCATTGCCAGGTTATCGAAAAACTGGCTGATCAATAAATGTGCTGCAGGGTATATTGAGCTTTTCCAGGATATCCCGGTTCTTTTACAGCTTTTTTTCTGGTATGCCTTTTTCTACGAAATGCTGCCATCGCCCAAACAAGCTGTAAATCCATTTGATGGTCTGTTTTTATGCAATCGGGGATTGATTCTCGGTATTCCTGCGGCCCATCCTGCCTATAAATATATGGCAGCTGCATTTGTTCTTGCTGCTATCTTGATTTTTTTTATCAAAAAATGGGCAAAAAAACGCCAGGATGCCACAGGAAAAATTTTTCCTATTTTTAAGGTATCCTTTCTTCTTTTAATTGGATTTCCCTTGGTGTGCTGGCTCATTGCCGGTGCCCCTACAGAAATGAATGTACCTGAACTTAAAGGGTTTAACTTTAAAGGGGGAATGGTTGTCAGTCCTGAATTTGCAGCTCTTTTACTGGGTCTTGTCTTATATACGGCAGCCTTTGTTGCCGAAGTTGTCCGGGCAGGCATTCAATCTGTTGCCAAGGGTCAAACAGAAGCTGCCATGGCCATTGGTTTAAAACCCGGTCAGGTATTAAACCTGATTATTTTGCCCCAGGCCCTGAGGGTTATTATCCCGCCTTTAACAAGCCAGATGCTCAATTTAACAAAAAACAGCTCTCTGGCTGTCGCCATTGGGTATCCGGATTTCGTTTCGGTTGCCGGAACGGCCATCAATCAGACAGGGCAAGCTATAGAAGGTGTTATGCTGATTATGATTGTTTATCTTATCTTTAGCTTATCAACCTCTGCTTTCATGAACTGGTACAACAAAAAAATGAAGTTGGTGGAAAGGTAATGAAGGTTAAATAAATTATTATGGAAACTAATGCAAATATCGAAACCGTTGTAAAGCCGCCAATAGCAAGCGTAGGGGTTATAGGATGGATAAGGGGAAATTTACTCAGCAGTCCTGTGAATACCATTCTTACCCTTGCCATTCTGAGTATATTGTGGTTTTCAATCATTCCTTTCATTAAATGGGCATTTATTGATGCATGCTGGTCTCCCGGGGCAAACTGCAGGGAATCCAGTGGTGCGTGCTGGTCAATTATTACCAGCAACTATAAAATTATTTTGTTTGGGTTTTATCCCCAGGATATTTTATGGCGCCCAGTCACTGCCATTGTTTTACTGGTCAGCCTGCTTTTTATCAGCCGCAATAGAAACTATTGGAATGTCTATCTTGGATACACCTGGTTAGTTTCCCTGGTGATCATGGGGGTTTTACTCAAGGGCGGAATTTTCGGGCTTGAACCTGTGGATATTCAACAATGGGGCGGCATAATCCTGACCCTGCTATTGTCTGTTTTTGGTTTGACTGCTGCATATCCATTGGGAATTATTCTTGCCCTTGGTCGTCAGTCTAATATGCCGGTGATAAAAACATTCAGTGTTTTTTATATTGAACTGATTCGTGGTGTTCCCTTAATCAGTCTATTATTCATGTCATCTGTTGTTTTTCCCTTGTTTCTTCCTGAAGGAGTATCCATAAATGGTATTTTGCGGGCCCAGGTGGCAATTATTTTGTTTACTGCGGCCTATATAGCCGAGGTGGTCAGGGGAGGTTTACAGGGCATGAATCAGGGGCAATTTGAGGCTGCTGATTCAATAGGCTTAAACTATTCTCAAACCATGAGACTGATCATTCTGCCCCAGGCTTTAAAGATTGTAATCCCACCGTCTGTCAGTGTTTTGATTTCTGCTTTTAAGGATACATCCCTGGTTGTTATTATTGGTTTATATGATTTGTTAAAGACAACCCAGTCAGTTTTATCTGAGCCCAAATGGATGGGGTTTTCAGCAGAAGCATATCTCTTTATTGCACTTGTATACTTTATATGCTGCTTTTTTATGTCCAACTACAGCAGAAAACTGGAAAAAGAACTTGATACCGGTCTATAATATTATTTTTAATAACTTTAATTTATTAAGCGATGATTTATGAGCAAAGAAAAAACAAACAAAGTCGATGTCTCAAGTGAAGATACCATTATTAAAATCTCTGACATGCACAAATGGTATGGAGATTTTCATGTTTTAAATAATATCAATCTTGATGTCAAAAAGAGTGAACGTATTGTTGTCTGCGGGCCGTCAGGATCTGGAAAATCAACGCTTATTCGATGCATCAACAGACTTGAAGAGCATCAAAAGGGAAAAATTGTTGTTGACGGCATTGAGTTGACTAAAGATCTTAAAAACATTGAAAAGGTCAGGTCAGAAGTTGGCATGGTGTTCCAGCATTTTAACCTGTTTCCCCATCTTACCATTGTTGAAAACCTGACCATGGGTCCCATCTGGGTCCGAAAAGTACCCAAAAAAGAGGCTGAAGAAACTGCCATGTACTATCTTGAAAAGGTTCAGATTGCAGAGCAGGCACAAAAATTTCCAGGCCAGTTGTCCGGCGGTCAGCAGCAGCGTGTGGCCATTGCCAGAAGCCTTTGCATGAAACCAAATATAATGCTCTTTGATGAACCCACATCTGCCCTTGACCCTGAGATGGTAAAAGAAGTGCTTGAGGTTATGATCAGTCTGGCCCAGGACGGAATGACCATGATTGTTGTCACCCATGAAATGGGGTTTGCAAAAAGTGTTGCCCACAGAGTCCTTTTTATGGATGAAGGAGAAATTATTGAAGAAAATGAACCGGAAGAATTTTTCAATAACCCCCAGAGCGACAGAACAAAGCTTTTTTTGAGTCAGATTCTTTTTTAATCAACTATTTCGAGAAGCCGGCTTACACCGGATCAAAAATGGATGGGACTATGCGCATTGTAAAAGGTGATCTGATTCAAAAAGCTCTGGCAGGAGAATTTGATATTATCCTTCACGGCTGCAATTGTTTTTGTGCCATGGGTGCAGGCATTGCAAAGCAGATCAGGGATAAATTCCCCAGCGCATATCAGGCAGATCTGGAAACTGAAAAAGGGGATAAAAAAAAATTAGGTAATTATTCAAAGGCAAAAATTCAGAAGAATAACAAAACATTTATAATCATAAACGGATATATTCAATATCATTATTCAGGGCCAGGTGTACTGGCAGATTATAATGCCATTGATGCTCTTTTTTTCAAGATTCAAAAAAAATTTTCAGGAAAAAAAATAGGATATCCAAAAATAGGAGCTGGGCTTGCAAGGGGAGACTGGGAAAAAATCAGCTCTATTATTGACCATAGACTTGAGGGCGAGAATCACACATTGGTTGAATATTGTGGTTTACAAAAATAGTCTTTTTGCCCTAAAATATTGACACCAATTAATTATCTAACTAAAAATGTGATAATGGAAAAACAGATAAAAATATGGTTCCATTCCGGCTCAAGTTCCAATATCAGGGAATTTTCCATCCACAGACTGGTCCTGGCTTTTTTTATGGTTATTGCCCTGGGTGCGGGTGCCGGCCTTTCCTATGTGGGTTATGATTATTATCGTTTAAAGACTTTATCCTTTGACAACACAGCATTGAGACAGACTGTCAATTCCCAGCGTAATGAAATTTCCAGTCAGAGGAGTCAGATTCAGATTTTTGCAAAAAATATTGATGTTCTAAAAGATCAGGTGGAGACTTTGTCAAAACTTGAGGCCAAGGTAAGGCTTATTGCTGATATACAAAAAACTGGAGGCTCATCCGGTTTAATCGGTATTGGTGGAATTTCTGAAAGTGATCTGTACCAGGATATTCCCCTGGAGGATAAGCACAACAATTTGATTCGGGAAATGCATCAACAGGTGAAACAGACAACTATGGCTGCCAAACAGCAGGTATTGGATTTTGGAAGCCTGATTGGCCAACTTGAGAAAAAAAAGAATCTTCTGGCTGCTACCCCATCCATCAGGCCGGTGGACGGATGGATCACATCCAGGTTTGGATACAGGAAATCCCCTTTCACGGGCAAGCGGACCTTTCATGCCGGGCTTGATATCTCAAATAAGATAGGAACCAAAATTATTTCAACTGCCGATGGCAAGGTCTCCTATGCTGATAATAAAATGTATTATGGTCTTCTTGTCGTCATTGACCACGGGTATGGCAGGGTCACCAAATACGGACATCTAAAAAAAATATTGGTCAAGCCGGGTCAGAATGTGAAAAGAGGTGAAGTCATAGCGCTTCTCGGCAATACCGGTCAAAGTACCGGTCCCCATGTGCACTACGAGGTCCGCATCAATGGAACTCCTGCCAACCCCTTAAAATATATCCTCAATTAGTTCCTGTCCCAACAATTTTCTTTGCCGGTTTCATCATTATCCATAGAAAGAAACAATTTATTTTAATTTTTTTATTTTATTTTCTTGAATAATGCTTATATGTTTTACAGAAAAGTTTAATGTCTGTATAATTTTTGATTTTTACATGCGATTTTAATGTTTCATATTTAATGGATTAGGTAAAAGGATAGGTAAAATATAAATGGTACTTAATTTTTTCACAAAGATCTTTGGCTCCAGTAACGACCGGCTGTTAAAAAAGATTCAGCCCATCATAGATGCAATCAACGGATTTGAGCCTGAAATGCAGTCTTTGACTGATGAAAACTTTGCCCGGAAAACCCTTGAATTTAAAGACAGGGTTGAAAAAGGCGAGTCTCTGGATGATATTTTGCCTGAAGCCTTTGCCCTGGTAAGGGAAGCTTCTGTCAGAACCCTTGGTATGCGCCATTTTGATGTACAGTTAATCGGCGGGATTACACTTCACCATGGGGCCATTTCTGAAATGAAAACCGGTGAGGGTAAAACCCTTATGTCCACCCTTCCAGCCTATTTAAATGCCCTTTCCGGCAAAGGGGTACACATCGTAACGGTAAATGATTACCTGGCCCAGCGTGATGCTGACTGGATGGCCCAGATTTATAATTTTCTGGGATTGAGTGTTGGGGTGGTGGTCCATGGTTTAAATGACCAGGAAAGAAAAGAAGCCTATGCAGCTGATATCACCTATGGCACCAATAATGAGTTCGGGTTTGACTATCTCCGGGACAATATGAAGTTTGAAAAGGAAAGCCTTGCCCAGGGCAATCTTAATTTTGCCATTGTTGATGAGGTGGACTCTATTCTCATTGATGAGGCTCGAACTCCCCTGATTATTTCAGGACCCACTGAAAAATCAACCCATTTTTATATCCAGGTTAATTCCATTATCCCGGCCTTTAAAAAGGAAATTGATTATACCGTAGATGAGGAATCCAAAAGCGTTTCCCTGACCGAAGAGGGTATTGCCAAAGGGGAAAAACTATTGGATGTGGATAATTTATACGATCCAGCCAGTATTGAAATGCTTCATCATTTAAACCAGGGCCTTAAAGCCCACATCCTGTTTAAGCGTGATACAGATTATATTGTTAAAAACGATCAGGTGGTCATTGTTGATGAATTTACCGGACGTCTGATGACAGGCAGGCGTTACAGTGAAGGCCTGCACCAGGCCCTGGAAGCAAAGGAAAATGTTAAGATTGAAAATGAGAACCAGACCCTGGCTTCCATAACCTTTCAGAATTTTTTCAGGATGTATGACAAGTTGTCCGGTATGACCGGAACAGCTGAAACCGAAGCTCCTGAATTTAAAAAAATCTATAACCTTGATGTGGTGGTGATCCCCACCAATCAACCCATGATCAGGGATGATTTTCCAGATCTCATATATAAAACCCAGAAAGAAAAATATGACGCAGCAATCAATGAGATAATTGCCCTCCACAAGAAAGGCCAGCCAGTGCTTGTGGGTACCATCTCCATTGACGTATCCGAGGACCTGAGCAGAAAACTCAAGAAAAAAGGGGTCCCCCATAATGTATTAAATGCCAAGCACCATAAGGCAGAAGCTGAAATTATTGCCAATGCCGGACAAAAAAGGGCTGTAACCATTTCCACCAATATGGCTGGCCGGGGTACGGATATCAAGCTTGGGGAAGGTGTCAAGGAACTGGGGGGATTGCATATCCTTGGTACTTCAAGGCATGAGTCCAGGCGTATTGATAACCAGCTCAGAGGGCGTTCAGGAAGACAGGGGGACCAGGGCAGCTCGCGATTTTATCTGTCCCTGGAAGATGACCTTCTGCGGATATTTGGCGGGGACAGAATCCATGCGGTCATGGATAAACTTGGAATTAAAGAAGGGGAACATATTGAACATTCTTTTATTTCCAAGGCCATTGAAAATGCCCAGTCCAAGGTGGAAGGCCATAATTTTGAAATCAGGAAACATCTTCTTGAATATGATGATGTCATGAATCAGCAGAGGGAAGTGATTTACCGCCAGCGCCGTCAGGCACTGGAGGAGAGTGATCTGAAATCAGTGGTCCTTGAAATGATGGAAGACAAGGCCTATGACCTGGTGAGTGAATTTTCCACTGAAAAAACACCCATTAAGGACTGGGATATAAAGGGCCTTGAAAACAGTGTAAACAAATTATTTAATTTTCCAGTGGATATTGGCCTGGCTGTTACAGAGAATCAATCCCAGGACCAGGTGTCGGATTTTATTTTTAAAAAGGCAAAGGAGCATTACCTTGCCAAAGAAGCCCTTGTTGAAGCAGAGCAGATGCGACAGCTGGAAAGGTTTGTTATTTTACAGACCGTTGATACCAGATGGAAAGAACATTTATTGTCCATGGATTATTTAAAAGAAGGTATTGGACTTCGGGGATATGCCCAGCAGGATCCTTTGCGTATATACAAAAAAGAAGGTTTTGAGATGTTCCATGACCTCATGGAAAGGATCAAGGAGGAGATCATTGATATTCTGTTTAAAATTCAGATTGCCGAGTCCTCCAATGTTAATGAAATGAAAAAAAATGAACAAAGGGACCTGACCTTTTCCCATTCAGATGAACCAGCCATAAAGAAACCTGTTAAACGCAGTAGCCAGAAAGTACAAAGAAATGATCCCTGTCCCTGCGGAAGCGGTAAAAAATATAAAAAATGCTGTATGTCCTAGGAATAGATTATGACGTCCACGGATTCAAAAATAAAAAAAGGGATATCATCAAAATCCAAAAAGGATAAACCTCCCATGTATAAGGTCATTCTGCATAATGACGATTATACAACCATGGAATTTGTAGTGGAAATTCTTGTAACAGTTTTTGGGAAATCTCTTGAAAAATCGACACAAATGATGCTTAATATACATAATAGGGGAAAAGAAGTGTGTGGTATCTATCCAAAGCAGATTGCAGAAACAAAAGTGGATACTGTGCACAATCTGGCCGGAAATAAAGGTTATCCCTTAAAAAGTACAATGGAAAAGGAGTAGGGTTATGATAAGCAAAGAACTCAGTACAGCTCTCGGTTTTGCCGTACGGGAAGCAAAGAAAAGAAGGCATGAGTATGTATGTGTTGAACACGTTCTTTATGCAATCCTTAACCATGAAAGCGGCTTGGAAACCATTGAAAAATGTGGTGGAAGCCCTGGGCAGATAAAAGATGAACTGGAAAAATTCTTTGAAGAAAAATTAACCAAAATAGAAAGCCAGGAAGAGTATGTCCTTCAACAGACCATTGGTTTCCAGCGGATGATACAACGGGCCATCAACCATGCAAGGTCAGCGGAAAAAAGTGAGGTTAATCTTGGGGATATTCTTGCCTCAATTTTCCAGGAAAAAGATTCCCATGCAGCTTTTTATCTGGAGTCGGAAGGAATAACCCGGCTGGATGTGCTCAAACATATTTCCCATTCAACGAAGAGTGAAAAAAAATCAAACCCCAGTCCAAATCCATCCCATAAAATGTTTCCCCAGGCAGACCCCAAGACCAAACGACCAAAGAAAAAAGATCCTCTGGAAGCCT
>NBML01000024.1 GCA_002085465.1 Desulfobacteraceae bacterium 4572_89
CAGATGATGAACGACTTTGATTATCTTCTGGCTGTGGGTGAACTCTTTACTCTGGTGGCTTACGGCCAGCTAATCATCGAGAGCGCGGCCATTGAGAAGGTGGAGGATGCCGTACTGGACCAGATTTTTGATTTCATGGTCAGGGATTTTTCCGATTACAGCCTGGAGCTCTACGGCAAACCCAGCAGCACCGAGGCCCAGCAGGCCGCCTGCATGAAGATGATCAAGCGTCCGAATGCCGATCTTGAGCGGTTTGAAACCGTATTGAACAACCATGTCTATTCCCTCATTGACGCCTATGAGATGAATGAGTAACCCGGACAAGCCGGAACTGAACAGGATTGCCAATTTTCTTGCCGGAAAAGTACGACAACAAGAGATGGGAATCTGATCAGACTTTTACATGTAACCTAAAAATTTTTAGGTGTAACTATTGAGCTGGGTGAGGCCGGGCAGTTGATCCGGCCTCACCAGCTTCCAGAACTCTGCATAGGGGAATCATCGCATACGGTTTCTGTAACTGGTAAAGACTTTACGGTTGTACCTGATCATGTCTTTATCTGTTTTTGGCTTTCAAGCAACTCAATTTTTTGTTTTTCTAAAGATGAAAGTTTTCTTTTAAGGCTGTTTATTTCTCTGTTAATTTTCTTCAACTTAAACTTGACCTCTTGTTCTTTTACTCCTTCATTCCCATGTAATTCTTTGGCTAAGGCCTCAACTTCTTTTCTGAGTACTCTAAAATACGGGTTACCATGAGCATAGTTCTGACGGTATTGTAATTTTCCCGCTTCCATTGCATCAATTATTTCATCTTCTGACAGGCCAAATTCTTTACACGCATTTTTGTGACTGAACGTCCCACCTTGTTTGGTCCACTGAGAGTCTGACATTTTTAGTTCCCAATTTTAGTTGAGCATAACTATTAAAATTTGCGGGTTATTCACCGGCATTGCACTTGTTGCAAATCATGGTATTATTCTTTCTATTCCAGCAGGGCATGGAGCCGTTTCCGGCTCGCCACCAGATCCCCGGTCTCCTGGAAAATCTCTATCGTGGTTCTGTATCAAAGGCCAGGCCGGGCACTGCCAGTCTCTTTTGCACAAAATGAAGGACTATCCCCATGATTCCCACCAGGATCATGTAGATCAGGGCCACCAGGATATAGGTCTGAATGGGAGTGAAGTTCTGACTGGACAGGATTTTGGCCCGACCCATTAGATCTGGTACTGCAATGAGAAAGATAACAGCCGTATATTTGATCATGGCAATGAACTCGTTGGACCAGGCCGGGAGGACCAGGCGAAGGGCCTGGGGCAGGACAATATACCGGATCCCGGCAAAGCGGGACATGCCGATTGCCCGGGCCGCCTGCATCTGGCCGGCAGAAACGGCCTGGACAGCTCCCCTGAAGTATTCGCACTGATAGGCTCCGGAGTTGCAGCCCAGGGTAAGAAATGCCGCACCCATGCGGGAAAAGGAGATTCCAATTTCAGGCAGGCCGTAATAGACCACAAAAAGCTGAACCAGCAGAGGTGTGCCCCGGAAAATCGTGAGATAGGCTGTGCAGAACGGCTGAAACACTTTTCCCCCGTAAACCCGGACCAGGGCCATGGGAAGTCCAATCAGGAGCCCGATGAGGAGCGCCCCCAGGGTCACCTCCATGGTCACCACTGTACCCTGGAGCATTTCCGGCAGGGCCATGGCTGCATATTCAATAAATTCATTCATGGCAGGTTACCCTTCCATCCGGTTGATAACGGACAAAAACGCCCGGGTCCGGTCGGATTCCGGCCGGGTGAAGATCTGTTCCGGCGTGCCCTGTTCCTCAATATATCCGTTTTCCATGAAAATCACCCTGTCGGCTACCTCCCTGGCAAAGCCCATTTCATGGGAGACAATGACCATGGTCATGCCGTCGGCTGCCAGCTGCTTCATCACGGCCAGTACTTCTCCGGTGAGTTCCGGGTCCAGGGCTGATGTGGGTTCATCAAAGAGCATGACCTTGGGATTCATTCCCAGGGCTCTGGCAATGCCCACCCGCTGTTTCTGGCCTCCGGAAAGCTGGGCAGGATACTTGTCAGCATGGTCTGTCAGGCCCACCCTGTCCAGTTCTGCCATGGCTTTTTCCCGGGCCCGGGCAGCCGGTATTTTCAAAACCTTGACCATACCCACTGTAACATTATTGATCACGTTTAAATGGTTGAACAGGTTGAATTCCTGGAAAACCATGCCCATCTGCCTTCGGACAAGGTCCTCGTTGACTCCGGGAGCCAGGATCTCGGTGTCTTCCAGAAAAATTTTTCCTGAGGTGGGGCGATGGAGCAGGTTCAAACATTGGAGCATGGTGCTTTTTCCGGTCCCGCTGGAACCGATGACCACGATGACCTCGGAAGGGGCAACCTCAAAGCTCACCCCCTTGATCACCTGAACATCTCCAAATGATTTGCATAAATCTTCAACGCGAAGCAGGGCGTTTGTCATAACTTGATCCTTAAAAAAGTGATATCCTTAAAACTGAATGGCAAATTTCTTTTCCACCGCCTCCAGCGCCTTGCTCAGGGTCAGGGTCATGACCATGTAGAAAAAGGCGGCACACCCGAATGCCAGCAGAGGGTTATAGGTGGATGCACTGGCATACTGGGCCCGGCGGAGCAGTTCCGGCACCCCGATGACAAAAACCAGGGATGAATCCTTGAGTACCAGGGTGATCTCATTGATCAGGGAGGGGATGGCCACCCTGACGGCCTGGGGCAGAATAATACAGCGAATTGCCTGGAGCCTTCCCATGCCGATACCCCGGGCTGCCCGCATCTGACCCGGGGGGATGGACAGAATAGCGCCCCTGAAAATTTCCGTCTGATAGGCTCCAGACGCAAAGCCCAGGGCAAATGCCCCGGACATGAAAGGGGTGAGATCAATGAATTCGGAAATTACGAAAAACAGGATAAATATGATGACAATAACAGGAATGGCCCGGATCAAGATGGAGTATCCCAGGGCAATATTCCGGGAAACCGGGCCGCCATATACCCGCATTACGGCCATGGCGGCTCCGACTACACAGCCGATACCAAGGGCTATGGCGGTTACCGAGACGGTCACCCCCAGTCCCGGAATCAAAAATTTCATCATATTGGTTATACTGGTAAACGCTTCCATAAAACAGTCCTTACACGGTAAAAATCGGACAACGGACAGGGGCGGGTCCAGGTTTTGCCGGAAGGGAACCCCGGGATCCGGCATTTACAGTCATATACAAATGGCAACTATTCAGCCTTATGAAATCTGCCGGACCTGCCATGAAAATAAAAATACTTCATGGTAGGTCAGATTTCCACCTAAAAATTCCAGTAAGCGTTCACAGGGTACTGCACCTGCTGCGTTGGCGGGCATTTGAAGTACATGAGTACCTCTGCATGCCCGCCGCCTTGCATCTGCAGCACCCTGTAAACGCTTACAATTCGGCAAATTGACTGTGAACGGTTACAAATTCCAAGCGTCATTTGGCCGGATATGTAAGGTGCCAGACATGCAACTGCAAGCGTCTACCGCAAATGCAATTTTTAGGTTCCATGTTGGATGTGCTGAACAGTTGCCACAGATATGTTCGTTTCAATAATCCGGATTGGATACGAATAGCCCCTGCTATAGCAGGTCGTACTTATCTATCAGTTTTTTCATTGTGCCGTCGGCTTGGAGCTCCTCAATGGCCTTGTTAATGACCTTGAGCAGTTCTGTATTGCCCTTGGTTACTGCCAGGCTCTGTCCGGCTACAATGGCCTCATCGCTGATCAGGGCGATTTCAAGGTCGTTTTTTTCGGCCAGGGCTTTAGCCGGATCAGACTGAATGTGGAGCACGTCTATACGGCCGGCTTTCAGGTCCATAGCAGCATTGTCCACCCGCTCGTATGAAAAATAATTTTTTTTGGGCAGCTTGCCAGTTTTGATCAGATTATCCTGAATCCATTTTTCCTGGATAGTACCGGTCTGCCCCCCCACCTTGTAAGGGGCTGAATCATAAACTGTCTTCAGCGTGATATTAGATCCCTTTTTGATCAGCAAAGCATCGGCAACAGTGTGGTAAACTACTGAAAAATCAACCCTTTTGGCTCGCTCCTCAGTAGCCTGCATGGCGGCGATAACCACGTCGATCTTTTTTTTCTGAAGCCCGGCAATGAGGGTGTCAAATCCCATGTCAACGATTTTAATTTTTTTGTCCATTTTTTCGCCTATGGCCCGGACCAGGTCCACGTCAAATCCCACAAAATTTCCCGAAGCATCAGTGAATTCATAGGGAGGGTAGTCGGCAGAGGTGCCCACAACAATGGTTTCGGCCAGTGCCGGTCCGCTGAAACAGAGTCCCAGCATCAATACTGTCATCATCAGTTTTTTCATTTTTTTCTCCTTTATGGTTTTTTTTATAGAACAGCCATGAGTCGAGGCCTCACAACAAGGGATGAAAATGTTGATTAATAGATCCTTTCAGCATTCATCATTCATCATTCATCATTCAGCATTCAGCATTCAGCATTCAGCATTCAGCATGTGATTAATATCTTGTCGAACTCCTTTAGAAAATTGATATTGTCTTCCCGGGCTCCCAATGACATCCTGAAATATTCCGGAACTCCAAAGGCTGTTCCCGGCCGGACAATAAATCCTTTTGGCAAAAGCTGCTTGAACATGTCCACACCGTTTTTATTCATTTTTTCCGGCATTTTGACAAAAAGAAAATTAGCCTGGGATTTTGGGACTTCAAATCCCCTTTGGGTCAGTTCCTTGTGCATGAACTCCCGTTCATTAAGTATCAGCTCCACATGGTCCCTGGCAAATTCCTGTTCGTCCAGCATGTATTCGGCCGCCGCAAGGGCCGGCGTGCTCACGTTAAAGGGGAGTTTGACGTTGTTGACCAGGGAGACGACAGCAGGATGGGCCACAATATATCCCACCCGGAACCCTGCCAGCCCATAGGCCTTGGAAAAGGTCCGAAGTCCGATTACCCGGTGGTCTTTGGAAAGGTAATCCCCTGTATTGACGGCCTCTTTATCTGTGACGAATTCCGCATATGCCTCGTCCAGGACCACCATGATATCTTTGGGGAGATGGTTTAGAAACCGGTCCAGTTCGTCTCTGGTGAGGATGTCTCCGGTGGGGTTGGACGGGGAGCAGAGCCAGACCAGTTTGACTCGGTCATGGTGTTCACAGGCCTCAAGCACAGTATCCAGGTCAATTCGGAGCCCTTTCAGGGGCAGGCGGATCTCCTCTGCACCCATGAGCCTGGTGGCCGTGCTGTATGCATCAAAAATGGGTGTGGGGATGATGGCCCGGTCTCCCTGGTTCAGCAGGATCTGGGCAATGAGCCGGATACACTCCTCGGCTCCGTTTCCGAAAATCAGATTATCCTCAGAGACATTGATATGACGGGCCGTCTTTTTTCTCAGACTCCTGCACAGAGCGTCGGGATAAGTGTTTCCACAGGCTGCAGCCCGGACCATGACTTCACCCAGACCCGGGGGAAGGGTCAAGGGACATTCGTTGGAGGCCATCTTGACCACCCTTTCAAGGCCGAACTCCTCCTTTACTTCAAATATGGGTTTCCCCGGGACATAGGGCAGCATATCGACTACATTTTCCCTGGCAAGGGCGTGAATGTGCCGGATGGGCTCTTCTATGTCATTTTTATTCTGCATGGCACTCCTGATAGGGTCAAACTCTATTTTATAAAAATTTAAAGGTGTATATATCTCTTCAGATGTCGAAAATAAGCAAGGGTTTAAAATTGGAATTCACGAAAGCTGTCAAGAAGTCAACAGGTTCGGATTCAGATGAGCCGTGATCCTTTTTTCAATCCGCTTGAACAGGAAGATGACTCCGTAGACCAGGATCAGGTAGATGCCTGCGGCGGTGAGAAAAAGCTCGTAAAAAGCAAAGGAGCGTGCCGACACAACCCGTGCCACCCCGGTGATATCCATGAGAGTGATGATGGAGACAAGGGATGAGGCCTGGAGCAGGAAGACCACTTCATTGGTATAGGCCGGCCATGCGATGCGCAGGGCCGCCGGCATGATGATCCGCCGGTAGAGCAGTGGGCCTGACATACCGCAGGCCCGTGCCGCCTCGATTTCACCCACGGGAACGCCTTGGATGCCCCCTCTAAAGATCTCGGCACTGTAGGCAGCTGTATTGAGGGTCAGGGACAACACGGCACAGAAGTAGGCCTCTCTGAAAAACTGCCACAGCCCCACATGGGTCAGAAAGGACTGAAACTGCCCGCTTCCATAGTAGATGAGAAAAATCTGAACCAGGAGGGGGGTACCCCTGAAATAGAAGTTGAAGCAGTAGACCGGAGTTGTGATAAAGGGGTTCTTTGACACCCGCATGATGGCCAGGGGCACTGCCAGGATAAAACCCAGGATGACGCTCAAGACGGTGATCTCAAGGGTTACGATGGTGCCGCTGAAAAACTTCGGCAGACTTTCGATAATTATAGCGGTTTCCATGGTTAATGCTCTCTCCTCACGCCTCGGTTGGCCTTCTTTTCCGCCCACTGCTGAAATAATATGGAGAGGATGGTGATGGCAAGGTATAAAAGAGAGGCCGCAAAGTAGCAGGTAAATGGTTTGTGAATGTTTCTTGCTGCAAGGTCTGTGTTCCGCATCAGTTCCGGGAGCTGGATGACCGATACCAGTGCCGTTGCCTTGATCAGGACCATCCAGACATTGCCCAGCCCAGGGATGGCAAACCGCCACATCTGGGGCAGAAGGATTCTCCTGAAGGCCAGAACCGGCCCCATGCCGCAGGCCCGTGCCGCCTCGATTTGCCCTTTGTCAACCGCCATAAAGGCCCCCCTGAACACTTCAGTGGCAAAGGCACCGTAAATGAATCCAATTGTGAGGATGCCGGCAGTCATGGGTTTGATTTCGATATAGATCTCTTTCCCAAAAGCTGCGGCAAAGTCCTGGAGCAAGGTGGGTGCACCGTAATAGACGAGCAGAATCAGTACAAGTTCCGGAACGCCCCTGATAACAGTTGTGTAGACCTCGGCTATCATACCGGGAACCTTGAACCTGGAAAGTTTGCACAACGCTGCCGCAAGCCCGAGCAGAACCGCAATAACCATGGCTCCGGCTCCGACAACAATAGTAAGTTTGGCTCCCTTGAGGAGAAGCGGGCCATATCCTTGAAGATTAAGCACAGTGTGGATTCCTGAAAAAAAAACAGGAAACCCGGAAATCCAGGCTTCCTGTTTTTATGGTTATCTACTAATCTCCGTAAACATCAAAATCAAAGTGTTTTGCATTGACCTTCTGGTACTCGCCATTGGCACGTATGTCCAGGATGGCCTTGTTCAGAAGAGAGACAAGTTCCGGGCTGTTTTTTCTAACGGCAATACCTATACCCTCACCAAACCACTTCTTGTCGGTGAAACCAGGACCGTTAAAATCATAGTTACTGCCTTCCTTAGACTTTAGCAGACCGTCGGACAGGGCTACACTGTCTGCAAATACAAGGTCAATCCGTCCGGAGATAAGATCCATGTTTGCTTCGTCCAGGGTGGCATAGGACTTAATTTTTACAGTTTTACCGAACTTGTCTCTGACAAAATTGTCATGGATGGTTCCTCTCTGTACACCAACGGTTTTTCCCTTGAGTCCTTCAGGGGTGATCTCAACCGTAACCCCTTTTTTGCAAACGAATTTTGCAGGGGTGAGGTAGTATTTATTGGTAAAGTCGACCTTTTTCAAGCGCTCCTGGGTGATGGACATGGAGGCGATGATGGCATCGAATTTTTTGGCAAGCAGACCAGGGATCAGGCCGTCCCAGTCCTGCATTACAAATTCACACTCAACACCGGCGGCTTTGCAGATCGCTTTGGCAATATCCACATCAAACCCCTGTAAGTCGCCGTTTTTATCCACATAATTAAACGGAGGATAGGCTCCCTCTGTGCCAATACGAACTTTTGTAATGTCACCGGCAAAGGCTGAACCTGCAATCAGAGCAATACAGAAAACAACGGATACAATTAACGATTTTCTCATTTTTTTCTCCTTAACCATTGAATTTAACAAATATATTAAGGTCACAATTTATAAAACCGGCATGGCCGGAGCATGGACCTTAGTTTCTATCCACAACGAATTTTGCTCCCCATGATTACAAAAACTTATTCGGAGTTTCATAAAACCGGCATGGCCGGAGCATGGGACTTGCTTCTATCCACAACGAATTTTGAAACCCCAATGATTACAAAAGCTTGTTCGGAATTTCATATAAGATTTGCCAGAAATTGCCTGCACCGTTCGGAATCCGGCGAACCAAAAATATAGTCGGGAGAGCCCTGGGCCTCGATGCCCCCCTGATCAAGGAAAACAACCTTGGATGAGACCTCCCTTGCAAAACCCATTTCATGGGTGGCAACTATCATGGTGCGCCCCTCTTTGACAAGATTCTGCATCACCTTTAACACTTCTCCCACAAGCTCGGGATCAAGGGCAGACGTGGGTTCATCAAAAAGAAGGACATCCGGCTCCATGGCAAGAGCCCTGGCTATAGCCGCCCGCTGCTGCTGTCCGCCGGAAAGCTGGGAGGGAAAATAGTCGGCGCGCTGGGCAATGCCCACCTTTTCCAGGAGGGCCATGGCCATCTCTTTTGCCTCTTTTTTTGAACGATGGAGTACATGCACCGGCGCCTCGATGATATTTTCGAACACGGTCATGTGGGACCAGAGGTTGAAGTGCTGAAACACCATGGCAAGCCGAGTTCTGATTCTGTCCACCTGCTTGCGGTCTTGGGGAACCATCTTGCCCTGGCGATTCTGCTGGAGCCTGATATGCTCGCCCCCTATATAGATATTGCCTGCGGAGGGGATCTCAAGAAGATTCATGCATCTGAGAAGGGTGCTCTTGCCGGAACCGCTGGATCCAATGAGAGCAATGACATCGCCCTCTCCAGCTTCCATGGATATTCCCTTGAGCACTTCTAACTGCCCAAATTTTTTGTAAAGCGACTCTACTCTGACAACATCATTTTTTTGTATGTTCAATCTCCACCCCTGTATACATTTGGAATTCGGAGAATACAGTATCAGGGAATTCAAGTTTCCACAAGTCCAATCTACCAGCAATTTTAAGGGATAAAAATTCAATCAAACGACCATAGTCCCTCAAATACCAAATAGTTAAAGGTAAAGAGCTGTTATCTTCGGCAAGGCTCTCATCAGCAGAACGGGCCGATCTTTCCATGACAAAAGCGCCCAGGCCTGAGATAATGCCGGGGTGAGCACGACCTTTTCCGCTGAGCCGGGGTGCGGTTTCCAGGGAGCGGGTCACTTTGATTTTGGAGTCATCCAGATATTTCCGGATACTGGAGAGATGCCCCACAAATTGGCTGAAGACAAGGGCCTTGTGCCCATTGTTGATGAGTTTCCTTAGAATGTCAGAAAAAAGAGCCAGTTTACTGCTGGCAATGGAGATCTTCTTGTTGACAAGTTCACTGTGGCAACAAGCCTGGCGCAGTTTTGTGATCTCCGCCAGTATTTTAAAATGCTTTTAGCCGCCATGGCTTTCATCATCATTAGAACCAAGCCTAAAACTCGATTATCAAGTTTTTTATGGAAAAACCGATTCAGAGCCCCCAACGTTTGCCCTGTCAGGAACGTTGAGAACCAAAGGAGAATAAGACTTTTTGCTCTGCCAGGCGTTAAGAAAATCAAGCTGTTTAAGGACCAGTGGCCGCAGTTCTTGATTTTTAGCCTGGCAGAGCAAAAAGTCCTCCAACGTTCTCGTTCCTGACAGGGCAAACGTTGGGGCGGCGCTATTCTAAAAACTTGATTATCGAGTAAAAACTTTTTATCCCCCACCTGAAACCTGCGCTTATTGTAATAAATGCCTATTTTTTTTCATACTCCCCTTGACAAAAAGGGAGTTTCTATCTAAGCTTTTTTTAAAGCCAAATGTTCTCTTTTGTCACGTGTTAATACTGAACTGAACGCTGATTTTACCTTCTAAACATCAGACCTTCCTATCTATTGGCTTTCATCACAATTCAACCCATATTTACCACGTGGGTGTTTTAAATTTGTAACTTCTTGATTTTACAAGATATTATTTTTAAAATTCTTAGACGTAAATGATGGTCAAAAAATCAAACAATTAATGATATCAGCATGTTAACAACCTTTACATGGTAAACTTGGGATTCAAAGGTGTTGTAGTTCCGAAACCTAACCTGGACAAGCCAGAACCAAATAAGTTTTCTGATTCTCTTGCCAAAATAACACGAAAATCAGAAATAAGAATCTAAGGTAAGTTTATACTCTATTTTGGGCAGCCTTCAAAATCTCTTAAAAGTGGTTTACACTTTTATTGTAAAAAAATATCAACAATACAGTGTTGACCTGATATTCACTATGTACAAGACACAGAAAGTGTTAACTGACAAATGAAGGATGCCCTATTTTGCATTCATTTTATGGTGGTGGAGGGGGGTGATGGATGGTTGTAAAAAACGCTTAACGGTTCTTTTTATTTTAATGATTTAAACCAAATTAAGCTGATACCAAGGGAGATTAAATGAAAAAATTCTTGTATATTTTCGTCGTAATCGCTTTGTTGGCAGGAGGTACAGCCTTTGCCTCCGACTACATGTATGCAAATCGTTATTTAACCTTTCAATGGACAGGTGTGGACCTGGACCACACCTATCATTGTGCCAATAAAACAAGCTGGTGGGGGGGATCCAACACAACCTGCTGGTCGTGGACAGGCGGCGAATCCGATGGAACTTACCTTTCCGGCACTTGGGGATACGGCGACTATGATGATTCGAAATGCACATCATCCAACTGGGGATGCCGATTCATTTACGGTGTTGATGGGGTATGCCACCAAGAGGCAAACAGAGGGCTTTACACCTCCGGAAAAACAGTTTCCAAGGCCAAGGGCTACTGGCTCTCCAGCGCACTATTTGGGACATACGGTTCATGGACAAGTTGGACCGCATGCAAAACCACTTGCTGGCTCTGGTGGTAATCCATTGGAACATAAAACCAAGGATATGAAAAGGGTTGGCCGATTATTAAAAACAACCTCGTAATTGCCGCTCGATGGGCAATTTCGCTGGATAGTTTTTATTGAATTTTTTGGCCAACTGACCATGGTCGGGTATGAAGATTTCCTGATTGGTTCGGCGAGTCTGTTTGTGTTTGCTATTTTAATCAACATCTACAAACCCAGATAGTTCGCCGAACCTTTCAGCGACAATGCCGAAGAACCCGCTTTTTTCTGAAATCTTGATTCAAACAACTTGAGGATAAGGGATCGAATTTTAATAGAAAGGATGGCATATCAGGTAGAATATGAAAATAAAAATCATCACCATTTTAAGTGTAGTGATCGTTAGTGCTGGAGCCGTTTTTATTGCATCCTATTTTTACAGAGTACATCAATCGACGATTGCACGACAGGAATTCGTTAAAAATAAAGAAAACTCCCAGAGAAAGCTTGCCAAAGAAATAAAAGAAGAGAGACAGAAAACGATGCCTCCCCCCCTTTCAAGCAAGATGAGTTCTTTGAAAAATACAAAACAATCTCCACCAGGGAGAGTATTGAGTAATCCCCAGAAAACTCCCTGTCCGGAATCCCTCTTAAAAAAATTGGGAATTGCCGGTGAAGATATAATAAAGAACAGGGGTAAATATCGAAATCATGATGTTCATATAGAGTGGATGGATCATGTCTATAGCGTCTTCAATAACCTGGATCCATTAACGGAAGAGGCAATAATTCATAATCATACTACACTTCTCTATATAAAGGATAACCTTGATAAGGCATATCTAAATGGAGAGATATCCCAGGAGGAGTTCAATAATGGGCTTACGGAGCTAATGAAATGGTTTCAAGCAACCAATGAGTCTATTTTAAACGAAGAAGAATACAAACAACTCTTTGGGATATCTGTTGAAGATGGCGAAAAATATGTTGATCAAATTGGTGCTGATATTCCTGAATACGGGTTTATTTTAAATTCTGACATTGCGGTGGAGGAAGTCAAAAACCTGGTTCAGGGATATAAGCTTGAAGAGATTAACACTTCTTTTAAAAAAATGGTCCTCGAAAGAGAAAAAATAGGTAATAAGGTCAATGCTGACGAGATAACCCTGGAAGAAGCGAGGCAGGCCTTTAAGGATAGCCAACAGAGCTTTGTCAATAAATGCAAAGATCTTTTGACCGAACAAGAGGTGGAGATTATTTTTGGTTCCATGGCAAATCTTGAAATGGGTGTGCAGGAGGAAAAACAACCGGATTGGGCAAAACATGCCGAAGAGGAACTCGGCTTCCCTGTGGAAAATTCTAAAACAACATTGGAAATGGTTCAGAAAAAACTGGACAAACAGACCATGGACGATTTAAGTTTTTTTCACCAAAACAGAAAAAAGGAAATTGAGGGAATTGGGATAAGGCTGGACAAAGGAGAGATAACTCTGGAAAACGCCAAGAATATCGCCAATGATCTCCAGGCGGTTTATAGGGATAATTGTCGAAGCATACTTTCAGATGAAGAATTTACATTGATTTTCGGCAGCAGGGATAACCAGACATCAGCACCATCAAAAACCGATCCAGGGCAGAGTGACGGAGGTAAAATATGAGAGGAAAATCTGCAGTGATCATCAAAATTCCCCTGATTCTTATAGCTATATTCTCCCTTATTTCCATTGCCAACGCTAAAGTCAAAAAATTTCCGGTGCTACATATTTCTTCAACCATCCATGAGTTTACTCCGGTTGTAGCCGGGACTGATGTGGTTTACGGGTTCAACATCCAGAATAGAGGGGAGGCGCCGCTGAATATCCACAAAGTTAAAACCCAGTGAGGGTGTTTGACTCTCTCCTTTTCGAGACAAATTCCTCCCGGTGGGAGAGGAACGGTTAAGATAAAAGTAAAAACTGACGGAGACGCAGGTAAAACAATACGAAAGATTGCAACACTCTTCAGCAATGATCCATTAAAAAAACAGGTAAAGCTTGTTCTCTCAGGGAAAGTTCTCCCGGCTGCCGATATTGAACCAAAAGCCGCTCGATTAATTGGATACGCTGGTAACCCAATCGAGACAACAATAACAATAACCCCTCCAAAAAATAACTCCTTTGATGTTCTCAAGGTTTGGGCAACAAATGGGAGCAATATCCAATTTCAATTTGAAAAAAAAGTAGAATCAGGTAGCATTCATTATCTCCTCCACCTTCGAAACTTAAAAAATGAAAGTGGACGATATTTTGATACAATCAACCTAACTACAACAAGCACCATCTGCCCTGAATTAACCATACGCGTATTCGGAATCATTCGGGCTCCATCCACACGATCTAAAAAATCAGCTCGTATTCAGATCACCCATCTTCAATACGGGAAGCTTGATAATGAACCTTGCGCCCTTTCCGGGTGGGGATTCCACACTGAGACTGCCCTTATGGTTCTCGGTAATAATAAAATATGCTATGGAAAGCCCCAGACCGGTTCCCAAGCCCACCGGTTTGGTGGTGAAAAAAGGTTCAAAGGCTTGTTTACACCGGGTATCATCCATGCCCGGGCCGTTGTCCTCTATCTCCACCCTCACCTTGCCATTTTCCAGTGCAGTCCGCAGAATAAACCGGGCAGGCTCTGCCGAATCCCTGGCATCCCTTTTGTCTGCCATGGCCTGGGCCCCATTTTGCAGGATATTAAAAAAAACCTGCTGGACTTTGCTCTTTTCACATAAAATTTCCGGAAGGTGAGGGTCATACTCCCGCACAATCTCTATCTTTTTAAAATCAAACTTTTTTTTCAGATCATAATCCGAACCCGCAAGGTTCACTGTTTCATCCAAAAGTTTATCCAGGAGGTGGGGGGCAAAGCTATTGTCTCCCTTACGGACAAAGCCCAGCATATCCCTGACAATATCGGCAGCCCTCCTGCCTGCCTCGTTAATATGTGCAAGAAGGGTAAATATGGCCCGATCTTCCATAAAACTTCTGATGGCACCCATATCCGTGCCGGCAGCCCTGGCAGCCATTTTGTTGGCGGGTATATCAAAAGAGCCCAATCGGTTTTCAATCACGGCGGCATTCTGGAGAATCCCGGCTATGGGATTGTTGATCTCATGGGCCATGCCTGCGGCAAGCCCTCCAACGGAATTCATCTTTTCAGACTGAAGCATAACCTCTTCCATGCGCACATGATCCGTAACATCATCAATACGAATGACTGCCTCGTTAAAATCCCCCCGGTAGAGAGGATATATCGTCAGATCAAAATAACGGGTTCCATTTAATTTGACTACGGGAATCCTTCTTTTTTTATGGATGGATTTCTCTTTGATTGCCTGGTCGATGATTTTAACCGCCCCGGCGGCTATATTCCCGGGATGATCGGTTTGGGCTATAATCTCATCAAGGCGGCTCTTTTCAGCCTTTTCAGGGGCAATGCCCGTCAATTTTTCTGCAGCATCATTCCAATGGGTTATAACTCCTCTTCCATCAACTCCCACCATGGCCGAAGGCATGGAATCAATAACATTTTTCAGATAGAGTCTTACCCGGTCTATTTTCTTCTCATTTTCTTTGAGCTCGTGATTCCTCAACTCAATCTCTTCCTGGGAACCGGCAAGTTCCAGAGTCATGCGGTTGAATGCCCTTGTTAGATCTCCAATTTCATCTTTGGTGTGAACATCAACCTGCCGGCTGATATTATTCCTGTCCACCTGCTCCATGGCATTTCTTAAAAAAGTGATGGGTTTTATGATGGTTCTGGAAAAAATAAAATTCAACACCACCAGCATGGTCAGAAGCACCGAACCTAAAAGACCGATAAAAATCAGATGGAAAAAGAGCTGCTCCTGTTTAATCTCCTGAAGAGAATAATAAATTCTTATAAACCCTATACGCTCCCCTATTACACTGATCTCCTGGCAATATTGAAGAGCACTTACACCCTGCCGGACAAGCTGCCTGATTTCCGGATTTTGCTCCGGGGGTATCTGAAGAACGGACTCTCCCCCCCGGGAGATCCGGCGTATGGGATGTGATATGAGAAGACGGCCCGTATCATCAAACACCTCTATGCTGAGCATCCCCTCTATCTCCATCATCTCCTTCAATCGAATTACCATGGCCCTGGCATTTCGATCAAAAATCTCATTGGCCAGGGCCTCTTTATCCCGCTGTACCAGGATATGCAATACAAGCTCTATCTTATCCACCATGGATTGAAACCGCTGTTTCTGAAAAGGGAGTTCAATGGCGGCAAAGATGATAGAGATGGATAAAAAGGTGACCAAAATTGCCAGATTGGTCTTAAATCTTAAAGAAATTTTCATTCAAGGATTCCTGAATTTTATGGAGTAACAGCGTTAACATGGACAGCTCCATGGTTGTTCCATTCCGGTCATGTTCATGATGGTCGCAATTTTCACACCCTGGGCATATGCATTGCTAAAAGGTGAAGAAAGCATTAAAAACAGAAAAATTGCAAGTATCGCAATTGTCACAATACATCCCCCCTCTCCGGTAGATCTGAGACCTCAAGGTCCAACGGTTTTAAAATAGACCGAATCATTATTTTCAAACCTCAAAATAACGGCGGGTTTATCAATGGGATCACCATTTTCATCAAAGGTGATATACCCTGTTACTCCGCGGAATTTTTTTGTGGCGGCCAGGGCATTCCTGATTTTTTCAGGGTCAAGGGAGGCTGCTCTTTCCACAGCCCAAACAAGAAGAGTCACAGCATCATAGGTCAGGGCAATGGCAGGCTCATTGGCCCTTCCATATTTTTTCCCGTATCTCTTCACAAAAGCCCGACTCACCTCATCCGGGCTCTCATCATGCCACTGGGCAACGTAAAAGTTCCCATCTATATAGTCTCCCCCATACCGGTACATCTGGGTCAGCCATCCGTCGCCCCCAATAAATGAAAGCTTGAGTCCCATCTTCCCGGCCTGTTTTATGATATATGCCGACTCCCTGTAATGATCGGGCACAAAGGCGACATCAGGGTTCAATAATTTTATCTTTTCCAGATAAAGGGTGAAATCAATGGTATTCTGAGGATAATCGGCTTCCCAGAGAATCTTTCCCTTCTCCCGGAACCTGGAAATGACACAATCGGCAAGCCCGGTGCTGTATTTACTGTTGATATTGGTCATCACAACTGCTGTTGCGGCATCAAGATAATCCGCGGCAAAATCAGCCATCACCCTACCCTGAAATTTATCATCAAAACATACACGGAAAATATAATCTCCAACACGTGTCACCCCGGGATTTGTTGAAGATGGTGAAATCATGGGGATTTTACTCTTCTGAAGCACCCGGGCCATGGCCATGGAGTGGGAAGACCAGACAGCACC
>NBML01000025.1 GCA_002085465.1 Desulfobacteraceae bacterium 4572_89
GCCTTTCTAAACTTTCCACTGAAACTGAAGAAGAATCAGAGGAAGTGATAATTGAAACCTCAGTCCTGCCTTTTATTACGTCTATGTTAACTTCCCTGGGATTTCCCCTGGAGGAAGTCAGCCAGATTATGTCCCAGGCAGACAGGGGGCAAAAAGGGATAAGCCTTGATGTAGTGATTGACCAACTCAAGGTCATTGAATCCCAATCCCTGTATACAGGTCAGCTATTTAAAACCCAGGAAGGGGATACTTACTATACGGGGCTGTTTGAACAATTGGGACTTGTGGTTCCTGAAACTAATACGTCCCGGCTTTCCTTGAATGGATTGATTTTTTCCCTTGAAACACTAAAACAAAAATTTGTTGAGGCGAAAAATAACACAAGTGAACCAGCCAAAATAAATTTGATCAATAATACAGATAGTTTGAATTCAGATATTGTGGTTAAAGAATCTTTTACCAATCTATTTGAATCACTTTTTAAATACCTGGATATTCAACCTGAAAAAACAAGTGTGCCTGAATTTTCCTATGAACAAATCAAAGAACAGTTTAAAAATGATTTATTAATCCCGGATAAAAACAATCCAAATAAAAAAGGTCTCTTTTCCCAGGATACGATAAATCCTGGTGTTAAATCAGAGCAGGTTTTAAAAGAGGTTGAATCCATTTTGTCTGGAAAATCAGGCCCGGCAATAGATACCAAATCCCTTGCCAAGGGAGGAGAAGAAAATGTAAAGCTTCTTAATCCTGACATGGCCAAAGGAGGAGAAATTTCCCAGTTGGCAGCTTCGGACGTTAAAACAGAATCCATGCCCCTGAATGTCCTTAAAATAAAAGCAACCCTTAATAATCTGCCAAATTATGTGATGAATCAGGTTGGGAAAAGTGTTGTCAGGGCTATAAATCAGGGCGAAAATACTTTGAACCTACAGTTGAAGCCCCCGGAGCTTGGGCGATTGTTTATGACCATAGACAATGTAGGGAATTCCATGAAAGTAAGCATCATTACTGAAAATCATGTTGCCAAAGATATTTTAACTTCCAATATGGGTGAACTTAAAACTGTTCTGGCAAATGCCGGTATCAGTCTTGAAAAGTTTGATGTGGACATGGACAGTAATTTCAGGCAGTCCATGGCTGATGCAAAAAATCAATCAAGCCAATTTGGCAAGAAAAAACAGAATAAGGAAAATAATCTGTTTGATGCCGTTAATGCAGAAGGCAAGAATGACTTTACAGGTGGTATGATTGCCACAATCCAGAATGGATCATACCATTTCGTTGCATAAAGGAGGACACCATGACTATAAGATCTACCGGAAATACATCCCTTGATACAATCACCAGTTTATATCAATCAAATTCAAATGAAGAAACTGCAAAAGCAGATGACCTTGGCAAAGATGATTTCCTGACCATGCTTGTGGCTCAGCTTCAGAATCAGGATCCTCTAAATCCCATGGAAGGTACTGATTTCTCAGCACAGCTGGCCCAGTTTTCATCTTTGGAACAATTGATGAACCTGAACGATTCCATGGATAGTCTGGCATCTTCTTTTTCCAATGAATCTGAAAGGGATTTGCTTGAATATATGGGTAAACAGGTCTCAGGCAAGGTCGATTCCATGCAGGTGGAAAACGGAACGGTTTCAGGTGGATTTTTCAGTTTATCAGAAAATGCAGACGTCATTGTTAACGTTATGGACGATTCCGGTCAAACCATTAAAACCCTTTATCAGGGTACAAAATCCACTGGTGCACATCTTGTCAATTGGGATGGTACTGATACCAACGGCAATGCCATGGCTGACGGGACTTATAAATATGCAGTTCTTGCCAATACCGGTTACGGGTATCAGGAACTGCCCACAACGGTTTCAGGTAAGGTGGAAGGCATTGCCTACAGCAATGAAAAACCATACCTGGTGGTACAGGGAGTCCTGGTGGACCCTAAATCATTAACCTCAGTGGTGGATATTGACGATGAAAACATGTCTGCAGAATCTGTACTAAGCTATATTGGCAATACTATCAGCACGGATCAACCGATTCTTTCCGTTGAAAACGGATTGGTATCCGGAAGTGATCTGAGCTTTGATCTTGAACAGCAGGAAGCTGCCACCATAAAAATTTATGATGCCTGGGACATTCTGGTTCAAACCATCTCCATTGATGAGATATCTGCGGTCCAGGGAGAAAATACGGTCAATTGGAATGCCATTGGTGACAACGGCTATGCAGTTGAGGATGGATTGTATTATTATACAGTGGAAACAGGATCTGGAACAGGCAGTATATCTGTTTCAGAGGAGGTCACAGGGATTAGCTATGAAAATGGAAGCCAGTACCTTGTACTCAAGGATAGTGGAAGACTGGTGTCTATCTCCGGCATTACAGCAGTTAATTAGACAATAGAATCAGCATTTAAGTTTTATATAAGCACAGGAGAGAGGTTATGTCTTTATCAAGTTCATTATTTACCGGTACCAGCGGCCTGAAAAACATGGGAAATGCATTACAGGTGGTTGGTAATAACATTGCCAATTTAAATACAGTTGGATTTAAAAAGGGCAGGTCAACCTTTGCAGACACCTTGTACGAGAGTGTTGCCACTCAGGGAGGTACTGATCAGATGGGCCGTGGCATGGCAGTAGGAGATGTCTCCCAGAGTTTCAGCCAGGGATCTTTTGAATCCACCGGTAATACAACGGATCTTTCCATTGGCGGCGATGGTTTTTTTATCATGCGCCAGTCAAATTCTGAAAATACTTTCTATACAAGGGCGGGAAACTTTTTTTTTGATAAAGACGGGCAGTTGGTGAATCCTGAAGGATATATTGTTCAGGGCTGGGAACTTGATGAAGAAACAGGGGATGATTTGGGATCCATACAGGATATAGTGCTGGAGGCTTTTACAAGTCCACCTAAAAAGAGTTCAAGAATTACAGCTGTAACCAATCTTGATTCCGATTCCAATAGCAGCTCAGTTGTTTTATCCAATAACTGGGACTCCAGCAGTGATGACTATCTTGCGGCCAATAATTATGAATATCAGACTGTTGTAAAGGTATATGATACCCTGGGAAGCACCCATGATGTATCTGTGTTTTACGATAAAAAATTAGGTACGGAATGGGAATATATTGTAACCTGTAATCCTGAAGAGGATCAACGGAATTCGGTTCAGGGTACTGATAGTCAAGGATTATTGGCCAGGGGAACAATTTTATTCAGCGAGAGCAGTGGTGATATCCTTGATTTTACAATGGATGAATTCACAGGACGTCTTGGTAACTTCCAGGCCAATGGTGTGAATACAATAGATGGTATTAATTATCAAATTCTCAACTATGATGAAATGCCCCTTGACGGCTATGGTTTTAATTTTGGATATGACGGAGCCTCATGGGATTTTGTGGATGTAGATAATAATGGTATAATAGAAGCAACTGAAAAACCAGACAATTATGCAAATGCCACAGTGGTTTATTCTGATAACCAGGAAATTCGACTTGTATTGAACCAGACCTCACCTACACAGACTGATCCTGATATTATAATACAACTTGATCAACCAGCCGTGGCAACTGATTCATTTGGATTTGATATAAACAACAAAAATGATCTCCATGTGCAGGGCATTGAGGGGACTACATATTTTGGTGATACTGCAAATGATAATACCACTCTGGAGATCAATGATCCCAGTGTTATGACCCATGATTCTAAAAATTTAAGCATTATCTGGAATCCCAATGTGGATGGGACCGGACAATGGTATTGGAGCAATCCGGAAATAGCCGAGGATGCAGGGACTCTGGTTTCAGGAATAGCAATGACCAATAGTACCGGAGGTGCTCTTGCAACAACCGCAGCAACAACGGTTATAAATAATGCCGAAGATCTATCCATGTATGCTGAAAATATTAAGTTGAGGTATGATGGCGCTGAATGGGACTGGAATGATTCCATAAAAGCTGAAGATTTTACCAGCACCTATGATTTTGTACCCACCAATGACCCAGCTTTGAGTATTATAACCCAGGGCTCTGAGGGCGCCATTGCAACGGATACTACGCTAACGACACCATCGTTATATTGGTCGGGGAGTGAGTGGTCTTTATCTTCTGGGGCTGCAGTGACTTCAGCACAGATCGGTAATACATTCCTCGCAATCAGTACAGCTTCAAGCAGCTCCACAGGAGTAGAATTTGATATCTGGTATACCAGCTCAGCTGACGCATCTACGATTCAATATACCTTCGGGTCTGCATTGACAACAGCATCAGGGCAGTCAATCGGGTTTGTTATGGATCCTACTCCTCCACAGGAATATGCTGATGCCGTTATCAGTACATCCGGAACCCAGGCCTTTGGTATTGATTTTGACGGAGACAATACCGATGATATTACTTTTAATCCAACTGCCGGAGGGGATACAGCAGCTGCCGACAGTCATTTTATTTTTAGTGTGGATCCGGATGTACCTCCTACTGAATATACCAGCGCAACCTTAAAAGGGGATCAGGAAAAAGTTGTTATTGACCTTGACGGATCGGGAAATGATTCAGACAATGATGATATCAGATTTGTATTTGATGATCCTTTAAAATATGGAACAAGTACCCATCCCTATAACGATAGAAGTGAGATTGATTTTGATATACTCGGGTCCACTGCATGGACTGAAGTGGATACAAACGATATAGAACAAACCGGGTATTTCAGTTTTACAACTGATTTTCTGGGAGGAGAATATGGGTCCACTGAAAATGATATAGAACTTGACCTGGGAACCATGTATGTTGGCAGTAATTTTGTAAATGATTCTTTGTCAACAACCCAATATTCAAAATCTTCATCCACAGTATATCAGGATGCAGACGGATATGCTGCAGGAGATCTTCAGGGGGTTGATGTGGCATCGGATGGTGTAATGACCGGGATATATTCCAACGGGCAGCTGATACCTCTTTTCAGGGTGGGTCTGGCCAAGTTTTTAAATAATTATGGATTGTCAAATGAGGGGGGGAACCTTTTCCGGGAAACCAGGGATAGTGGCGGTGCCATCACCAACAAACCAGGTGAAAACGGTCTTGGAACCATAGCACCCAACTCCCTTGAAATGTCAAATGTTGATATCTCTGAAGAGTTTGTTGCCCTGATTACAAACCAGAGGGGGTTCCAGGCAAATTCCAAAACAATCACCACAATTGATGATATGATGTCCACTGTTATTCAGATGAAACGGTAGTTTGTGACTGCTGCTGTCCTGTCATAGGGAATAGGGCAGCAGCAGACCTGATCTATTTCCAGGAATCATATGGATGAGGGTTTATCTGGAGATGTCAAAAAATTGACTTAATTAATTTTTGTCTGACACTTTTTCATCTTTTTTAAGCAAAGTGTCCTGGCCCACTTTCCCCAAGTTTTTTTCTTCCCATAAAATGTTTTGTAACATTTGGCATATAATCCCCATAATTGCCAATAATCTTTCTCTTCCCCACAATATCTGATAAAAGAAACAATGCGTGGCATAAGGATTGCTATGTTATATATCAATTATATCAATTCATGTGCCAATTAATATATCAAGAGCAAATAACCTGTCTATAAAACGGGAGATATTTTGACTGAAGATCTGTTAGAGGAAATTGATGAGGACAGCAGGGGTGAAACACTGCTTCAAGATCAGGCCCAGGATACCTTGAAAAAGAAATCATTGGTTAAAAGAATGCTTGGATCAAAAAAAAAGCTTGTCCTGGTTGTCTTGATTGTCGTTTTTATGGCTGGCACAATGGCAGGGGCCTGGTTTTTCTTTTTTAAGGGGTCTGGGCAGAAGGGTCCCACATCTATTGAAACCAAGGATACACAAGAGAGTGGTAAGACTGCCCTTGACCAACCTGATAAAGAATATGAGATGGTTTTTGATGATATTGTCGAATTTGAACCTTTTGAACGTATTAATCTGAAAGGGAATTCATCTGTGGGGCTTGTCAGTATTACACTTTCCCTGGAATTAATGGATCACCGCTATAGAAAACAGATGTATGCAATGAAGGACAGAATCAGGAAAATTGTCATGGGTCAGGTGAAGGAAATGGAATGGCTTGAGTTAAGAAATCCAGAGGGTAAAATTAAATTAAAATATGAGTTGCTCAAGCAGATTAATTCTATTTTCCCCAAGGTTATGGTTAGAAATATTTATTTCACAGAATTTATAATGCAGTGATGGTGCTATGAGCGAAATTCTATCCCAGGACGAAGTTGACAGCCTGTTAGATGGACTGGATTCCGGTGAAGTCGAAACCCCGGCCGAAGTAGAAAAATCCGAGCCGGTTGAAGGGATAACTGCCTATGATTTTACCAGCCAGGATAAGGTGGTCAGGGCAAGAATGCCCACCTTTGATGTCATTAATGAAAGGCTTTCCAGGGAATTTCGAACCACCTTGTCATCCCTGTTGCAGACCAATGTGGATGTCAGTGCCAACCCCTTTGATACCCTGAAGTTTTCTGAATTTGTAAGAAGCCTTCCAGTACCCACAAGTCTACATGTTTTCCGGATGGAGCCTTTAAGAGGGCATGGCCTGGTTGTCTTTGAAAGTCAGTTGGTTTACAACCTTATTGATACATTTTTCGGGGGGGAAGCCCTGGGAAAAGCCCGTGTGGAGGGCAGGGAATTCACCAGGATAGAAGAGGTCATGATTAAAAAGGCCGTAATTTCGGTATTGGAAAATATTGAAGTTTCCTGGACGCCCATTGAAAAGGTTAGAGCTTCACTTATCAGATCTGAGATGAATCCCCAGTTCACCGCCATTGTCCTGCCTACAGATTTGGTTATTGTGACCCGGTTTGAAATAGAACTGGAACAGGCAGCCGGAAACCTGGTGGTCTGCTATCCCTATTCAATGATTGAACCCTTGAGGAATAAACTGGCATCTGGTGTCCAGGCAGAAATTGAGGAGGTCGATACAAACTGGCGCAGAATGATAAAAGAAGTGATACTTAAGTCTGAAGTGAACCTTAAAATTCAGCTGGGTAAAACAGAAATAACCGGTGAAAAACTGCTTTACATGCAGAAAGGGGATGTGATCCAGCTGAATAATGATGCCTCTGAGCCATTGTCCTGTTTTGTGGACGGCCTGGAAAAAATGACTGGATATATAGGCGTTCAAAGAGGATTCCAAGCATTTAAAATAAAAGAAAAAATAATAACAGATTGTGAGAATTAAACATGGTTGATGAAAATGATGCCCTAGAAGAGTCTGAAGAAAGTGTTGATAAAATCCAGGAACAGGAGAACCGGGAGCAGGAAGCCCGGGAACTGGATTTTATCCTGGATATTCCCCTGGAACTTTCAGTGGAACTGGGAAAAACCAAAATGCTTGTCAATGACCTGCTTCAATTGGGACAGGGCTCCATCATAGAGTTGAACAAGCTTGCAGGAGAACCCCTGGAGGTATACATAAACAGAAAATTGATTGCCCGGGGGGAAGTTGTGGTGGTCAATGAAAAATTCGGTGTCAGACTCACCGATGTGATTACCCCCATAGACAGGGTTAAATCCCTGGCTGCAGAAGAATAATGAATAATGATTCTGAAATATGGTTTGCCTTTGCACGGACCTTTGCCATGTTGTTCATGGTCCTGGCACTGCTGCTCCTTGCCTTTTATCTGATAAAAAAGTTTACCGCAGCAAAGGGGGCGGGGAATAGAGATTTTATCAAGGTTCTATCAATCCATCACCTTTCTCCAAAGGAAAAACTGATCCTGGTAAACGTACTGGAAGAGACCATCCTCATTGGTGTAACCCCTTCCAGTATTTCAAAAATCAAAGTCATGGAAAAGTATCTTGATTTGCCATCTGTCAACCAGAATACCGACTCAGGGTTTTCTTCCCTTTTAAACCGGACTCTAAATCGGACTCTGAGCCGGACAGTGAACCGATCATCCAGCAAAATAACTGGTTCCATTATTAAGGCCAGGGTTAATGATGAATAGAACTATCCATATTTATCCTGTACTGCTGGGAGCTACCCTGATTCTGGCCCTGCTGCTGTCTGCCAGGGGATCAGCCATGGCTGTTACATTTCCCATCCCCTCTCTGGAGTTGAATATTACAACTGCAACTGAACCGGAGGAAGTGGCTGTTGTACTTGAAATTATAGCCCTTTTAACGGTGATTGCCCTTGCACCGGCCATATTGATTCTGATGACCCCCTTTACAAGGCTTGTAGTTGTTTTTCATTTCCTGCGCCAGGCCATAGGAACCCAGTCCAGTCCACCCAACCAGGTGATTGTCGGGCTTGCATTGTTTATGACTTTTTTTATTATCAAACCCGTTGCTCTGGAAGTATACAATAAGGCTTTGAATCCATACCTTGAGCGAACCATTGCCTTTGAAACCGCCTTTGAAGAGGCCCAGAAACCCATTCGGCAATTCTTACTTCTCAACACAAGGGAAAATGATCTTGCTTTGTTTGTCAAAGAAGCTGATATAAAAAAACCTGAAACAAAAGCAGATGTTTCTCTGCTGGTACTTATTCCGGCCTATGTGATCTCTGAGCTTAAAACCGCTTTCATAGTTGGGTTTGTCTTGTATATTCCCTTTCTGGTGATTGATATGGTTGTGGCTTCGGTCTTGCTGGCCATGGGTATGATGATGTTGCCGCCAATAATGATATCTCTGCCGTTCAAGCTTATGCTCTTTGTGCTTGTGGATGGATGGCATTTGATTTCCAGCTCTTTACTAAAAAGCTTTGGAGTGTAACCATGACACCTGAATTTATTGTTGAATTTGCCAAACAGGCCATTATGCTTACTATTTATCTTTCCATGCCCATGCTTGGTCTGGGGCTTCTGGCAGGTCTTATCATCAGTGTGTTCCAGGCTGTTACCCAGATCCAGGAGATGACCCTGACCTTTGTGCCCAAAATTATTGCTGTATTTCTGGGGCTTTTGTTTGCAGCTCCCTGGATGCTGGAAAAAATGACCACATTTACAATTAATGTGTTTGAAAATATTCCCATATACATTCGCTAGGCTGATCCTTCCATGGAAATCTTAAATATTATAGATCCTGTCCAGTTCAGGACCTATATGCTGGTGCTGTTGAGGGTCAGTATCATGATTTTCATGTTTCCAATATTTTCTTCCAATGTATTTCCAGCAACCTTGAAAATAGGTTTTGCCCTGGTTTTGTCCCTGCTTTTTTATTCTATTGTTCAGGTTGATCTGGCCCGCTTCCCTTTGGATGCTGTATCCACCGGCCTTTTGGTTGTGGCAGAAGCAATGATTGGTCTGTGTCTTGGCCTTTGCCTGAGGATTTTTTTCGGATCTGTTCAGCTGGCAGGTCAGGTGATCGGATTTCAGATGGGGTTTGCCATGATCAATGTGGTGGATCCCCAGAGCGGTGCAAATGTTTCCATAATGGACCAACTGGGGTATTGGGTATGTGTTGTGGTTTTTCTTTTATTAAACGGACATCATATTATTATCTCTGCCCTGGTGGAAAGTTTTGAGCTTGTGCCTGTGGGAGTCTTTATTATGCAGAAAGTTCTTTTGGTTAAAATTCTGGACCTGGCCGGAGGGCTCTTCCTTGTTGCAATCAAAGTAGGTGCCCCGGTGATCGCAACCCTGGCTTTTGTCAGTGTGGGGTTTGGCCTGGTTTCAAAATTTTCACCCCAGATGAATGTTATGATTGTGGCCTTTCCCCTGAAGATTGTGGCAGGACTTTTTCTTTTTGGGCTCACCCTTGAAATAATCGTTATTGTTACAAGGGAATATGTTGAAGGGTTTAAAAAATTGTTATTGTATCTTCTGTTCTATGCAGGTGGAGGATGATCCATGGCTGAAGATCCTGAAAGTGGCGGAGAGAAATCTGAAGATCCATCGTCGCGTAAGCTGGGCAAGGCCCGGGAAAAAGGACAGGTTGCCAAAAGTAATGAGATTCCGTCTGTGTTTGTTCTTCTTGGTGCTGCCATGGCCCTGTGGGCCTCGGCATTTCATATTTATAAAAATCTGATCCAGGTATTTCATTTTAACTATAATTTTGAAAAAATTCCAGCATTTACCCAGGTCGAAGTGGTGGAGCTTTTAATCGTGCATGCCCAGAAGATTTTTTTCATCTGTCTGCCTCTTTTTATGGGGGTATATCTTTTGGCACTTCTGTCTAATGTTGCCCAGGTAGGTTTTGTGATTTCATGGAAAGCCATTGAACCCAAATTTTCAAAGCTTGATCCCATTAACGGTTTTAAACAGAAATTTTCTTCAAGGGCTGTGGTGGAATTTGTAAAAACCCTTGTCAAGGTAGGGGTGATTTCCATTGTGGTTTATAATGCCATTAAGGGAGAGTTTATAGATATTGCAAGACTGCACGATAATTCCGTGGGTCAAATCCTTTTGTTTTTATTAGAGGTTTCCTTCTGGATTTTTATTAAAGTCTGTTTGATCATGATTGTTGTGGCCCTCCTTGATTATGCCTATCAGAAATGGAAATTTCTGGAAGATCAGAAAATGACCAAAAAAGAGGTCAAGGATGAGACAAAACAGACAGAAGGTGATCCCATGATAAAGTCAAGGATCCGTCAACTCCAGCTGGAAGCAGCACGAAAACGCATGATGGCGGATGTGCCCGAGGCGGATGTAGTTGTAACCAATCCTACCCGGCTGGCCGTGGCCTTAAAATATGATGGCATGAAGATGGATGCCCCTGTTGTGGTAGCAAAGGGAGCCGGTCCTGTGGCAAAAAATATCCGCAGGATTGCCAGGGAAAATGATGTGCCCCTGGTGGAAGACAAACAATTGGCCCGGAATTTGTATAGTATAGTAGATATAGGTGGTGAAGTCCCCATGGAATATTATCAGGCAATTGCAGAAGTGCTGGCCTACGTGTACAAACTAAAGAACGGCCAGTCATAAGCCTTGAACAAAATTTTGACGATTATGTCATGATCTGGTTAAAATTAAAGTTAAAATTAATGGAATTTGGAGTGTAAATGGCAGCAGAAGCAGTTGGTATACTTGAAGGGATAAAAAGAGAATCTTCAGATATTTTAATGGTGGTTGCCTTTATCGGTATTCTCATGGCAATGATTTTACCTCTTCATCCCATTATTCTGGACTTTTTCCTGGCATTGAATATTTCATTTGCCATTGTTGTTCTCATTACCACCATGTATACGAAAAGACCCCTGGAATTTAGTATTTTTCCCTCGTTACTGCTTATGCTTACCTTGTTTCGCCTTTCATTGAATGTTGCATCCACCCGGCTGATCCTTTTGCACGGCAGTGAAGGACCCCTGGCTGCCGGATCTATTATCATGTCCTTTGGGAATTTTGTTGTGGGTGGAAATTATGTGGTGGGGCTGGTCATTTTTATCATTCTTGTTCTGATTAATTTTCTGGTCATTACCAAGGGTGCCGGCAGGATTGCAGAAGTTGCGGCCAGATTTACCCTGGATGCCATGCCTGGAAAACAAATGGCCATTGATGCGGATTTAAATGCCGGTATGATTGATGAGATTGAAGCCGGGGAAAGGCGCCAGGCCGTTGCCAGGGAATCTGAATTCCACGGTGCCATGGATGGTGCGTCCAAGTTTGTCCGGGGGGATGCCATTGCCGGTATTGTTATCACCCTGATAAATATTGGAGGTGGTTTTGTCATAGGCGTGCTCCAGCAGGGAATGGAGATGGGTGAGGCATTGAGCAATTATACCCTTTTGACCGTTGGAGACGGTCTTGTCTCCCAGGTGCCTGCTTTGCTTATTTCAGCTGCTGCAGGGCTCCTGGTCTCCAGGTCCGGAGCTGAAAACAAGATGGGCAGCGAATTTGCCAGGCATCTGTTTTCCCACTCAACCCCAATATTTGTTGGTTCCGTGATTGTCTTTTGCATGGGATTAATCCCAGGGCTTCCCTCTATTCCATTCATGACCCTGGGGCTGATTATGGGAACCCTTGCCTGGTATTTTTTGCGGGCAGATGAAAAAGAAGTGGATGATACCCTGATTGAAGCCAAAACTGAAGAAGAGGCCACAGGCCAGCCCGAGGATGTGGATCATCTTTTGACCATGGATACCATTGAGCTGGAAGTTGGGTACGGACTGATCCCTTTGGTGGATAAGCAGCAGGACGGTACTCTTCTAGGGAGGATCCGGGCTATTCGGAGGCAGTTTGCCACGGAAATGGGTATTATTATTCCTCCTATCCATATACGGGATAATTTGAATCTGAGTCCTGCACAATATCGACTCATGATAAAAGGGGTGGAGGCAGCAGGAGCAGAATTGATGGTAAATCATTATATGGCGATGGATCCAGGTGGTGTGGCTCAGGAAATAGAGGGGATTGACACCATGGAGCCTGCCTTTAACCTGCCTGCGAAATGGATTCCCGTTGACAGGGAGGAAGAAGCTAAATTTGCAGGCTATACAGTGGTGGACAATTCAACCGTGATTGCAACCCATCTCACAGAGATTATCCGCAGCAATTCCTATGATCTTCTGGGACGTCAGGATGTTCAACATCTGCTGGATAACCTTGCCAAAAGCAGCCCTAAAGCTGTTGAAGAGCTCATACCAGGTCTTTTAAGCATCGGTGTCGTGCAAAAGGTGCTTCAGAATTTATTGCGGGAACGGATTTCCATTCGTAACCTTCTCACCGTAGTGGAAACCCTTGCGGATTTTGCTCCCATGGGCAAAGATCCTGACCTGCTCACCGAATATGTACGCCAGAGGCTTGCAAAGGCTATACTGGCGCCATATCTACAGGAAGGTAAGGTGCTCCAGGTGATTACCCTTGACCGCAGTCTGGAAGGGATATTGTCCAAAAATGTCAAGCATACGGAACACGGAGCTTACCTGGCATTGGATCCCGCCCTGGTTGCAGGGCTTGTTGATGCGGTTTCAAAGGAAGTTGAAAAACTCATGGTCACCAATATCCAGCCTGTTATAATGACTCCACCCACCCTTAGACGTCATTTCAGGAAATTGATTGAGCCTTCTCTTCCCATGGTTTTTGTGGTATCCCATGCTGAAATAGTAGACGATATAAATTTACAGGCAGTTGGAAAGGTAAGTTTAAAAGATGAATAAAAAGATCTTTCGTGCAGCAAATATCCAGGCAGCCCTTGCCAATATTAAGGAAGAAATGGGCTCGGATGCCATGATTCTGTCCACCCGGAAAATTCCAAAGAAACCCCTGGACCCCTATGCCGGAGAAATGTTTGAAGTGGAAGCCGGTGTAAAAGTGGATAATATTAAAAATAATGATAATATTTGCTTTAACTCATTAAAAGGGGACATCAGCGAAATTAAAGATATGATTTCCATTGCTGGATTTGGCAGCGGCATGCCCAATATTTTGTCCCGGCATTTTGAATCTGTCGGGGTACTGGCTTCTTTTCTGCGGGCAGGGGTCAGCGAGAGACTGGCAATCTCCCTGATAGAAAAAGCAGGAGACTCTCTTGATAATAGTCTGGGGCAAAACCAGCGGATTAAACAGCTGAAAAGAAATGTTATGCAGCTCAGTCTGGATCAATTGAATATTAAAGATTTTTTTATTCGGAATAATTATTCCAATGTCCCCCATGTGGCTGCCTTTGTCGGCCCTACCGGGGTGGGGAAAACCACCACAATTGCAAAACTTGCGGCTCTGTTAAGCATTAGACGGAAAATGAAGGTGGGACTTATTTCCATTGACAATTACAGGATCGGGGCCTTTGAGCAGCTGAAAGCCTATGCCTCCATCATGGGGCTTTTATGTGTGCCTGCCTTTAATGGGGAAGACCTTTCCTGTGCCCTGGAGAGGATGAAATCCATGGACGTGGTGTTAATCGATACAGCCGGCCACAGTCATTTTGACAAAGAGAAATTAGATGAGATACTTCAATTAATGAAAACAGATTTTGGGATTTCTGTTCATTTAACCTTGAGTGTTACCTCTGAATTGATTAATATGAAGGAAGCTGCATCTGCTTTTTCAGTATTTAAACCTGATACCTATGTATTTACTAAAATAGATGAGACCAAAAGGTGCGGTAAGATCCTGGACCAGGTAAACAACCTTGATCTGCCTGTTTCTTTGATTACAAATGGTCAAAAAGTTCCTGAAGATTTAATTGTCCCGGATAAACAGACATTATTGAAAATTATCCTGGGAAAAGGACCCAAAGGAGAACAATAAGGGTGGATCAGGCAAAAGGACTTCGACAAATTGCAAAAACCCATGCTTTGGCAAGGAGAAAAGCGCTTATGACATCCAATGCAGAGAAATTTCCCAAGGTCATTGCTGTCACCAGCGGCAAGGGTGGAGTGGGGAAAACAAATATAGTTGGTAATCTGGCCGTTGCCATGAGCAGGAATGGAAAACGGGTGGTGATCATTGATGCGGATGTTGGGTTGGCAAATATTGATATCGTTTTTAATCTTAGGCCGGAATACAATATTCGTCATGTGGTCAGTTCGGAAAAAAAACTTGACCAGGTCATGGTTAAAACAAGCCATGGAATTGGTATTGTTCCCGGCGGTTCAGGGTTTGCAGATCTGACCCAGATGAATGAAGGAGAAAAACTCACCCTTTTAACTGAGTTTGAAACCCTTGCAGATCAGGCAGATATTATTTTTTTGGATACCGGGGCCGGTATTTCTTCCAATGTATTGTATTTTAATGCAGCCTCGGATGAATGTGTGGTGGTTGCCACTACAGAACCAACTTCCATCACTGATGCCTATGCATTGATGAAGGTGATGTCACAACAATATGGTACACGATATTTTAAACTCATTGTCAATATGGTGGATTCTGAAAAAGATGCCAAACGGGTATACGCTTCATTAAGCAATGCAATTAATAAATTTTTGAAAAATGTAGTACTTGAATATACTGGCTATATCCCCTTTGACAGGCAACTTCAAAAGGCTGTACTGAAAAGGGCGCTGCTGCTGGATGAATTTCCAGATTCAACAGCAGCAAGGTCATTGGAAAAAATTGCTGTTACTCTTGACAACGGCCGGGATAGGAACCATTCCCAGGGGAATTTGACGTTTTTTATGGACAGGGTATTTCAGGCTGCAAAATGAAATAGCTTAAATAGGGCAATATGAAAAAACAGCAGACAAAAAAGTACATGGACTGGCGTGAGAAAACCATTGTTGAATATGCCTATCTTGTCAAGCATATTGCCTCCAGGTTTGCCCTGAGAATCCCTTCCAGTGTGCTGTTTGATGAATTGATTTCTGCCGGATCTCTGGGGCTTATTGATGCAGTTGATAAATTTGATTCTTCAAGACATGTCAGCCTTAAAACATATGCCCAGTACAGGATCAAAGGAGCCATACTTGATGAACTCAGAAGCATGGATACCTATTCAAGATCCATGCGCAAGAAAATTCAGGATATCACCAGGGCAACAAAAAAAATTGAAGATGAAAAATGTGCGCCGGCAAATGATCTGGAAATAAGTGAATTTCTTGGGCTGGAGCTGGAAACCTTTCAGGATATGCTCAGGGATATTCATGGGGCTGCTGTTTTAAGTCTTGATGAATTTATCAAAACCAAAAAAAATGAAATCTTTTCCAAAACCAGCTTTCATTCAGGGATAAAGGGAGAAGACAATCCTGCCGATCATTTTGACAGGGAGGAACTTAAACATGTCCTTGCTGAAACCATTAGGACTCTTACGGAAAAAGAGCAGATAGTGGTGTCACTTTACTATTATGATGAATTAACGCTAAAGGAGATAGGAGAGGTCCTTTCTTTGACTGAATCCCGTATTTGTCAGATTCATACGGCGATATTGATCAAATTGAAAACCAGGTTCCAGAGATAGATAATTAAAGATAGACATAAACTAGAGGTCAACCATGTCTGATTCAAATTTAGAAGAAGAAAGTTTAATATCCCAGGATGATATTGATAAACTTTTAGATTCATCCTCCACTGAAGAAAATGAAGGAAAACTTGAAAGCGGTAATGATGGCGACCCTGATATGGATGAATTGGGAGAATTGTCCCAGGATGATATTGACAATCTCATGAACGGCAGCACCCTTGACAGTGATGTCGGGGACATTGAAGATGATTCATCTGATAACGATATGGATGATGATATGGGTGAACTTTCCCAGGACGATATTGACAGCCTTTTGGGCGGCAATGATTCAATTCAAGATAATGACTCAATTGAAGAGAATGAT
>NBML01000088.1 GCA_002085465.1 Desulfobacteraceae bacterium 4572_89
CAGGCTCAACTCTTCAGGGAGCTCAGGGAAAAAACCCGGGAGTTTGATCTGGATATCAGCATTCAGCACAAAAACATCTTCAAGACCATCAATAAAATTTAGGATTCAAATATGTTTGACGAGCAAGAGATCCTCTCGACCATCGAGATGGTAAAAAATGAACACCTGGATGTCCGCGCGGTAACCCTGGGAATCAGTCTTTTTGACTGCATAAGCCACGACCTTGGGACATTTCAAAAAAACATCCGCAATAAGATCATGACCTGCGCCGCAGACCTTGTCAAAACATGCGACCAGGTAGGGGAAAAATACGGCATAAACGTTGTAAACAAACGAATCTCCATCTCCCCCATTGCCCTTGTGGGAGCCCCTTTTCAAGCAGCCGGAATGGTGGAGATCGCCAAGACCCTGAACCAGACGGCAAAGGATGTGGGCATCGACTTCATAGGCGGATTTACCGCCCTGGTGGAGAAGGGGTCTGCCACGGGAGATCTGGCCCTCATGGAGGCCCTTCCCGAAGCTCTGGCTCGGACCCAGAGGGTCTGCGCCTCGGTGAACGTGGCCACCACCCGTTCCGGCATCAACATGGATGCAGTTCTGGGAATGGCCAGGGCCATCAAAAAGACCGCCCACCTCACCCGGGAGGATGACGGGCTGGGGTGCGCCAAACTCTGCGTATTCTCCAACATCCCCCAGGATATGCCCTTCATGGCCGGAGCCTACCTGGGAGTCGGGGTGGCTGATGCGGTGATCAATGTGGGGGTCAGCGGCCCGGGAGTGGTGAAAAAAGCCATTGACCGCGCCCTGGAAAACAGTCCGAAACTGCCCCTGGGAAAGATAGCGGAAATCATCAAAACAACCGCCTGCAAAGTCACCCGGGTGGGGGAACTCATCGGCCGGGAAGTTGCAGAGAACCTGGGAATCAGGTTCGGCTGCGTGGACCTCTCCCTGGCCCCCACCCCCACGGTGGGAGACAGCATAGGGGAGATCTTCCAGGCCCTGGGTCTCACCAGCATCGGTGTTCCCGGATCAACAGCAGCCCTTGCCATGCTCAACGACGCCGTCAAAAAAGGGGGAGCCTTTGCCTCCTCCCATGTGGGGGGACTTTCCGGAGCCTTTATTCCCGTGAGCGAAGATCTGAATATTGCAGAAGCGGCCCATAAAAAATATCTCTCCATTGAAAAGCTGGAGGCCATGACCTGCGTGTGCTCCGTGGGGCTGGACATGGTTCCTGTGCCGGGTAACATTACTGAGGAGACCCTGGCAGGCATCATAGCCGACGAGATGGCCATAGGCATGATCAACAACAAAACAACCGCCTGCCGGCTGATTCCCGTTCCCGGGAAAAAGGCCGGAGACAAGGTCTATTTCGGGGGACTCCTGGGGGAAGCCCGGATAATGGATGTACCCCATGCTGCCAACAGGGACAAATTCGTAACCTTTGGAGGCCGCATCCCGGCCCCCATCCACAGCATGAAAAACTGACTCCGGTTTTATATGAAACACCGAGGAAATCGATTTGACCACCCCTAAAAAATTTTACCGGGGATTTTTACAGCTCCTTTGCCGGTCCACTGATGCCTGCCTTTGTCTCCAAGCTCTCCCTCTCCATGGCCCAGGTGGGCATGCTAACGGGAATCATCCGCCTCCTCTCCTTTGTTGTCCAGCCCCTGGTGGGGTATCTGGCAGACAGATACCAGACCAGACTCTTCATTCTCACGGGCCTCATGCTCAGCGTGGTGTTCATTCCCTTTTCCGGGGTTGCCACAGGGTTCTGGAGCCTGCTACTGGTGCTTGGAATAGGCTCCATCGGATCATCCATGTTTCACCCCTCGGTGACCGGCATGGTTCCGGTATACAGCGGCAGCAAAAAAGGGGTGGCCATGTCGATTTTCAACACCGGAGGGTGAAGGACTAAAAAATCTGGGATTCATAGGCTCTCTCAAGGATATTTTGGGAGATGTCTGGAAACCTATTCTGATGATCTGGGCTGTGATGGTGCTCCGGGCAGTCTGCGGCCAGGCATTCATGACCTTCATGCCGGTCCACCTGGCAAACAACGGCTACTCCCTGATCTCGGTGGGATTTATTGTGGCACTCTTCATCCTGGCCGGTACCATCAGCGGACTCTGGGCAGGATACGCCTCGGACAGAGTGGGTTACAAACCCATCTTCATCATCTCCCACACCCTCATGGCCCCGGCTCTCCTACTCTACCTCTATCTTCCCGGCAACTGGGCTTACCTGGGCGCATCCATGGGCGGTTTTTGCGCCCTGGCATCCATGCCCCTGGGGGTTCTCATGGCCCAGGCCCTGGCACCCAGGGGCAGGGCCATGGTATCCAGCCTGATGATGGGACTTGCCTATGGTCTGGGGGGACTCTTCTCTCCCCTGGTAGGGAAGCTGGCAGACATCTTCTCCATCGAAACCACCCTCACCTGGGTGGCCCTTACACCGGTGCTCTCGCTGCTTTTTATCCTTCGATTCCCTGACATCAAGGCGGATTAACAACTCCTCACAGGTTCACCATGGCTAATATGAAACTGCATCAGCCGGAGTGGCAGGATGTGCCGTTTTTCTGAACGTTAGAACCAAAGGAGTTCAGAAAAACGGCATATCCTGACACGGTTTATACCAGATTCTTATTTTTTGTAATGCAACGCATCATGGCCGTTATTTTGGAAAGCAGAAGGGTGTAAGGCTTTCCCAGCCCGTTTCCGTCACCAGGAGGGTCTCCTCGAACTGGGCGGAGAGGGAGCCGTCGTTGGTTACGGCTGTCCATCTATCCTCCAGGATATGGAGATCCCTGCCCCCCAGGTTGATCATGGGCTCGATGGTGAATACCATGCCCGGCACAAGTTCAACACCCTTTCCTTTTTTGCCGAAATGGAGGACCTGGGGCGATTCATGGAAATTGATCCCCACCCCGTGGCCAACAAATTCCCGGACCACTGAACAGCCCTGGGCTTCGGCATGGTTCTGGATGACCCAGCCGATATCACCCAAATGGGCACCGGGCCGCACCTCATTTATGCCTCTGCGGAGGCACTCCTCCGCCACATGCACTATCTTTTTACCCTCGGGGGTGGGTCTTCCCACAAAAAATGTCCTGCTGGCATCGGCATAATATCCATCCAGAATTGTGGTGATGTCAACATTAACAATGTCGCCCTCATTAAGTACCCGACTGCCCGGAATGCCGTGGCAGATCACCTCATTTACCGACACACATACGCTTTTGGGAAAACCACGGTAGTTGAGAGGAGCAGGGACAGCACCCGCGCCCACTGTCTCATCATGGACCAGACGGTTGATCTTTTCGGTTATGATCCCGGGTTTAATCATGGCATCAACTTTGGCCATGATCTCCAGAAGCAGTCTGCCCGAGCGGCGGATACCCTCCACCTGGGCATCATCCTTGATTATGATGTCAAATTTTTTACGGTAGGTATCTTTAAGGGAGACCTCCTTGGAACCTTTATTCATGCAGCAATTTTTGTATTTTAATCCGCTGCCGCAGGGACAGAGCTGATTTCTGCCGATTTTCTCTCTTTTATGTCTCATCTCTCATGCCTTTTTTAAAATGCCGCCCCACAATGAATGGGAGTAGGCCTTTTCAATGCAAACCTCGACAAGATCGCCGGGGAGAACGTCTTTACCAAAAAAATGAACAATCTTGGAAGATTCCGTCCTGCCGGTCATCTGGGGAAGCCCCTCCTCTTCTTCAGTCAGACAGTGTCGCCTTTTCTGACTCTCACCTTCCACCAGCACACCCACCCTCTTTCCCACCAGGGCCTGATTCTTCTTTTCAGTATGAGTCTCCTGGAGATCCAGAAGGATATTCAGTCTTTTCATCTTCAAATCCTCATCAACAGCCCCTGAAAATTTGGCCGCAGGGGCATTGGGACGGTCTGAATAGGCAAAGGCGAAAATGCCGTCGAAATCCACCTCCCTGATCAAATCCAGGGTCGCCTCAAAATCCCCATGGCTCTCAGTGGGAAACCCGACTATCATGTCCGATGAAAGGGCTATGCCTGGGCACTTCTCCCTTAACTTTGCAATGCGGTCAAGATAGATGCTCCGGGTATACCCCCGGTTCATCTTCTTCAAAATCCGGTCCGACCCGGACTGCACCGGCAGATGAAGATGATTGCACACCTTGGGGAGATCCCCCATGGCCTCAATGAGCTCTAAAGAGAGATCCTTGGGATGGGAGGTGGCAAACCTGATACGCCGGATATCCGGGATCCGGCTCACCTTTTCCAGGAGCTTGGGAAAAGACGCCGTCCCCTCTTTGGTCCCATAGGAGTTCACATTCTGACCCAGAAGGGTCACCTCACGCACCCCGGATTCAGCCAGCAGCGTCACTTCACGAACAATGCTTTCAGGATCACGACTCCTCTCTCTGCCCCTGACATAGGGCACCACGCAATAGGTGCAGTAGTTGTCACATCCCTGCATGATGGTCACAAATCTTGAGACTTTGGACCGGGCGGTATCAAAGGGCCGGGTCTCAAAAATAGTGTCACTCTCTTCTATGTCGGTGATCTTTTTCCTGCCGGAAAGGGAATCCTTTATATGGCCTGCAAGCCTGGCAAAGGCATGGGTTCCCAGAACAATATCCAGGCAGGAAAGGCGGTCAAATGCTTTTGCCCCTTCCTGCTGGGCAACACACCCGGCCATCACCGCAATAAGATGAGGTTTTTTCTTCTTTTTGGCAGTCAATCTTCCAAGAAAGCTGTAAGCTTTTTCCTGGGCCTTTTCACGTATTGCGCAGGTGTTGCAGATTACGATATCCGCCAGATCAAGAATATCCGTACGCTCATAGCCGATCTCTTCCAGAATAATGAAAAGCTTTTCTGAATCGTAAATATTCATCTGGCAGCCGATGGTATGGATGTAGGCGTACCCCTTATGCGTCATGAATCTCAATGTCCTTTTTCAAATCATCCATCACCCGGCCTGCCTCAACAAGGCAGTCAGGCGAAACAGACAGCCGTATGCGGCCGTCTCCGGAGTTCAGGGTGGATACCAGCGCCAGCCCCTCATGGGCTTCGAAAATAAATTTAATAAAACCGATCCGGGTCTTGTCCACCCGGTAAAATTTATGCACCGACTTCATCGCCCCCCCAACTCAAAATTAATCAAAACTATATTTATATCACCTTTCAATATCTCCCTTCAATAGAATAATTTATCTCTTTGACTTTGATATGAAAATGATGAATTATGAAGGGAGAATTATGAAGGGAGAATTATGAATTATGAATGATGAAGGATGAAGGGTGAAGGGTGAATTATGAATTTTCATCCTTTGTTGTGAGTCATCGACTCATGGCTGTTTTTATAGGGAACTCCGGACAACTATCTATAATCATGAGAGTTTCAAAATTCGTTGTGGCCGGAGAACAAGGACCATGCTCCGGCCATGCCGGTTATACCAATTTTTATCTTTAAGTTGTGAGGCAGAGCATCATGGCCGGTTATATTATGAATACAGAGTGGGTACACTTAAAAGCTGACGAAAAACAGGTCAAAGAGATTGCCGACACCTTGGGCCTTAACAGGATCACCGCCTGCCTCATGGTTAACAGGGGAATCACCACCACTGATGAAGCCCGGAAGTTCCTCTCTCCAAGCCTGGACAGACTCCCGGACCCCTTTCTTTTCAAGGATATGGACCGGGCCGTCGTCAGAATCCACAGGGCCATTAAAGAAAAAGAAAAAATTCTTGTTTTCGGTGATTTTGACGCCGACGGAGTCACCTCCACCACCCTGGTCGTTGATTTCCTAACCCGCTCCAATGCTGAGGTTTCCTGGTACATTCCCCACAGGCAGAAAGAGGGTTACAGCCTGAAACCCGACCATATCAAAATGTCGGCTGCCCAGGGAATAGATCTCATCATTACCGTGGACTGCGGTTCAGACAGCTTCCAGGCCATTGAAGACGCTGCTCTGGAGGACATTGACATCATCGTGACCGATCACCATGAGGTTCCGGCGCCCCTGCCCCCGGCATTTGCTCTCATAAATCCCAAGAGAAAAGACTGCCCATCGGGGCTCTCCCACCTGGCCGGAGTAGGCGTGGCTTTCTACCTCATTATCGCCCTTCGAAAGCACCTCCGGGATAATGAATTTTACGACAATACCGTGGAACCCAATCTCAAGGAGTATTGTGACCTGGTGGCCATGGGCACCATCGCAGACATGGTTCCCCTTAAACATGAAAACCGCATCCTTACAGCTGCCGGCATAAAGGTACTTAGGGAAGGGAGACGCCCGGGCTTTAAAGCCATTGCCCAGATAAGCAGAATTTCAGAGGAGAATATGGACTCCGAGGACATCTCCTTCCGCATGGCACCCCGAATCAACGCCGCCGGCCGCATCTCCCATGCCCGGATATGCGTGGATCTCCTTACCTCCAGGGACAGCTCCAGGGCAGAACAGACAGCAGCCATCCTGGACAAGCTCAACCGCCAAAGACAGGATACCGAACAGGGAATAATACAGGACATCGAAAAAATATTAGACTCCTTGCCTGAACTTATTGAGCGCTCCAGCCTGGTCCTGTGGCACGACAATTGGAATTCCGGAGTGCTGGGTATTGCCGCATCAAAGATGGCAAACAAATTTCGCAAACCAACCATCCTGATTTCAACGGATGGAGACCTGCCCACTGGATCATGCAGAAGCGTCAACAAAATCAACATCCATGAGGCTCTGAGCAGATGCTCGCACCTTCTGGAGAGGTTCGGAGGCCACGCCATGGCTGCAGGTATTGCAGTCAAAAGGGAAAATCTCTCCATTTTTGCTCAGAGCTTTGATGAAACAATCCAAGCTGCGGCCGGCCCGGAATCGTTCAACAAAGAGATCTCCATCGACCATCTTCTGGATTTCGGAAAAATAAATCAGGACTTTATCAAAGAGATGGACCGGCTGAAACCCTTTGGCATGGGTAACCCCGAACCTCTCTTCTCCTGCTCCAACGTCAAGGTGGTCTCCAGCACCATCATAGGCACCAGACACCTTAAGATGGTTCTCGAATCAGACCGGGGACAACCCCCCGGACGTATGGAGGCCCTGCAGTTCAATATCGATCCCAACCTCCCCATGCCAACCTTTTTTGCCGAATTAGCTTTCAGAGTCAGGACAAACCGTTACGGCTCCACCCCTCATCCCCAGATTATTATAGAAGCAACACACTTTTTAACTTGAAACCCTCAGATGTTTCTGACTATAAATAGAGTTGTTATTCAGTAGTCCGGTCACGGGACAGGGCATGAGATGAATATCTGGGTTTAAAAAGGGGTTTAAAAAGAGACAAGGACTACCGACATGGGCAAAACATTCAGAGTGGGAAACCGGGAATCCAAACTGCTTTCGCGTATTGAATCATCCAAGGAGAGAGAGAGATACCGGGCCATAGCGGCCGTTCGAGACAACATTGACCCCTTCAGCAACAAAGTGGCCATGAAGCTTGTGGAGACCGGCCTCATTGAAACCGTCAGTAAAAACTCCATCCAGGACCAGATCGCCAAATGCCTGGACAAACTCACCAGGGCAGAGGACTTTGATATGATATCTACTTCTGCATCCATAAAGAGACAGCCAAACTTCCGGCAGCCTCCTGATGTCAATCGGAGCGTCAGCTGTCTGGAAAAAGACCGGGGCGTCCTTGTTCAATGGGACACTCTGGTTTGTCAATGAGACCTTAAAACCGTAAATCCGGGGTTCTGCACCGGCATCTCCGGTCAAAGGATCCTTGGAAATTTCAGGTAGAGTTCCCCCCCCCTTCACCTCCTGATTCACCCCATAGCATGGTGTTAAAACTGATCGCCATTCACTAAATTTATCCCTGAAATTCAGCCATTATCCAACGACACCCTATCCTTATCAAAAACCGATTTTGCACGAAAAGAGGTGCTTCCACAAAGGATATTCACCTCCCTGCACCCCTGACAAAGCATCCCATTGAATTTACTTCTTGACTTCTATAAATTATTGGCTATTATCAAATATTATATGCATATACAAAAAAAATCATAAACAGTTTTCACATCCATAATAGATCCTACATATCATTCAGTAAAAAATTACATTTTTTTTAACAAGCCAAATACATCTCAAATTTCACAACAGACTTCAGGAGGAGGTATGAGCGACTTTTTAAAAAATCTGAGAAGCAATCAGAGGGGCCAGAGGCCTGGAGGCCCTACACGTAAGGACATGGACGGACATTTCTATCCAAATGACAGGCGCAAAATGAAGGATCGAAGATCAATGCAGGGTGCCTATGAAACTTCCGGTACCAGGCTCGGCGAAGCCTTCGCAGAGAATATTCCATTTATCAAGGAGTCCATGACACAGATAGCAACTTCCCTGGAACGACTATCTGAATCCCAGGAGAGCCTGGAGCAGACCCGGGTGGAACAGAGCAGAGCCATTGCTAATTTTTTAAACAACCTGAACCTCATACTGGAAGAGAAGGTGACGCCCTTTCTTGAGAAGGCAGGGCAACGGGCTGAAACCCCTCCAAAGGTCACTACCAGTTATGCATCAGGGACCCACCATACAAAAGATGAGGTCATAAGCGTCATAAAGACCATGCGGAAAAACCGTTCAACCTTTGCTGAAATTGCCGAACATCTGACAAAAGAGGGCATACCTACCTTCTCGGGAAGAGGAGACTGGCATGCCCAGACCATTCATCGATTATGCAAATAACCCTTATTTTACCTTAAGCCCCTGGACGATGATTTCAAAGGCCATCTCCAGGGTCTGTTTCACAAAATCCTTATCATTGTTAAGCAGTCTTTTGCTGTCCACCCATAACACCACTCCTGAATAGGTAGCCCAGAGTATATCAGCAAGGGCCACCGGATGCCTCTCCACAAACACCCCCTGTTCAATACCCTCTTTAACAATGGAGGTGATGGTGCTCAAAGCCTCGGCAGAGGTCTCGCCCGACTGAAGATGAAACAGGTTGATGAGCACCAGAGGGTCATGCTCATAGACCATGATAAAGGCATCTTTTAAGGCATGGAGTTTCTCCTCCGCTCCCATATCATCTCTATCGACAAAGGACTTCAACTCACGGGTCAGGAACTGAAGGATATTAATGGAAAGGGAGGTGTGGAGCTCCTCCTTATTCTTGAAATAGAGATACAGCGTGCCCGGACTGAGCTCAGCCTCACTTGCAATCTCCTCCATGGTAGCCCGGTTAAACCCCTTTGCTGAAAAGACCTTCTTGGCCGCATCCATAATCTGGCCGCGCCTTAATTTCTTCTCTCTCTGTTTTCTCTCTTGTATTCCCATACTCCAACCTCATTATATTGTGAACGCAATTTATTAACTATTAACTAATAACCGCCTATGGAATACAGCTCTGACTGAAAAATCGCAAGAAAAATTTTTAAATTTTAGTGGAAAATTCGTTTAAAAGCTCCGGCCTGAATCTGGATACAAACTGATCCACACCATGGCGCCATCCGGTCATTTTATTCAGATGAGCTGTTTTCAAACGGCTGTTTTCTAAAATTGAGTTCATGGGGCGTCTTGCAGGGGTGGGATACTCACTTGAAGAACAGGCAAGAAGAGCGTGGGGAACATCCATCTTTTTTAAAAAATAGGAGGCAAGCTCAAACCATGAGCAGTACCCCTCGGAGGTGGCGTGATAGATACCCTGCCCCCCCATGATGATAAGCCTCTCCAACAGATCTATTGGGGTCCTCCAGGGCGAGTCTCAGCATGGTTTTTAAAAAATTACCGCCATGGGCACCATAGAGCCAGGCAGTGCGGAGAATGACAAATTTATCGGTATGGGCTGCGATGCGCCTCTCCCCTTCGAGTTTGGACTTTCCATAAACCGACAGGGGTGAGGTTTCAGACTCTTCGTAATATGCCGAGGGCGGCTCCTTTAATCCATCAAACACATAATCAGTGGAGACATGAACCAGGAGAGCTCCAACAGCCTCACACGCCTCGGCAAGAAACCCAGGCCCCCGTGCATTAACAGCCCACGCACCTGCCTGATCGGTTTCGCAGCCATCAACATCAGTGTATGCCGCACAATTTATCACCACCCCAGGCCTGAAATCCATAATCTCGCTCTCCACCACCTTCCTGTCGGTGATATCGCACCCGGGTCTGTCAAACTGCCTGATCTCATTGCCGTTTCGGAATACCCGCATACAATCGCTGCCCAAAAGCCCATTGCTTCCGCTGATCATTATCCGCATGATCTCTCCATAGATAGTGGTACCTAAAAATTGCATTCTCTGTTTTGAGTTTTGGATGATATGTCGTCATATTCGACAGTTACAGCCTATTTTCATGGGTCTGCCACTCACCAAAGTTACGGCAGGCCAAAACTCAAAACAATCGCACCCTCCGGGAGCGCCCTTTGGCCGGATCTGCTTTTGTTCCCGGACATTTGCGGTAGACGACTACAGCTACATGTCCGGCGCCTTGCATATCCGGCCAAATGACGCTTGCAATTTTTAGGTGATAATTGAAAATTTAATTTTAAGTGTAAACCGTTTTATGGGTCCAGACAAGTATTTTAAAAGAGTTTTCCCTTTGCCCCACTTAATCTTTCCTGTATAACGAGCAGGATGCGTTGCATCACAACAAAGATAGAAACTGGCACATCCCGACACTCTGACTGATGCAGTTTCATATAAATCCACATGTCCTGGCGGACACAACAAAGCATGAAACTCGACAGACTGAGGCGGCCGGGAGCAGGTATTGCCCGTAGCGGATTAAATGGCAGCGGTCAGCATAGACGCTGAAGGAGCTGCCATTTCCCTCGGAGCAAATCATGGATGATTTGCGAGAATGAGCGGAGGGTAATACCTGTTTCCGGCCGCCGGATCGAAGCGAGTTGCATAAAAAAAAAGAGGAGGCAATCCATGACACAATCCATCTATTGGGCCGACAGCTATGTGGAGAAGCGCTGTGATGCAAAGAAAGCTTTAGGTCACATCCGGCCGGGACAGAGAATATTCATCGGTTCTTCCTGTGGAGAACCCCAGCATCTGGTCCTGGAACTTGCCGGACTCTCCGCCCGTTTCACCGATCTTGAGATCGTTCGACTTCTCTGCCTGGACACGTCACCCATCACCCTCATCGCCAATCGCTCCCATTCCCAGCTGTTCAACATCCGCTCCTTTTACCTGGGATCCGCCAAGCCCAGACGACTTGCCCGCAACATCAGGTTCAACACCCCCATCAACCTCTCCCAGGTGCCCAACCTGTTCAAAACCAGACGCCTTCCCATTGATGTTGCCCTGATTCAGGTCTCCCCCCCCGACGACTTCGGCTGGATGAG
>NBML01000026.1 GCA_002085465.1 Desulfobacteraceae bacterium 4572_89
CTGCAACAAGGCAGGCATCTGTAAATCGTTGTTTCACCTGCCATGATGTTCTTGCATATTTTCCTGTCTCATGGTTCACAGCCATGATTTTTCTTTTTACAGGGTGGCGGCCAATGGGCAGGATAATTTCTCCTGTATCAGGAATTTTCCTGCCCCTTACAAGTGCAAGATATGTTTTTCCAACCCTTCTCTGTTTAAATTCTTTCTGGAGGAATAAAAGACTTTTAAGGGTTTTTGCCACCACAATCAATCCTGAGGTATACTTGTCCAGTCTATGGACAATGCCCGGACGTATGGGGTCCCAGGAATCATCCTGCAGGAATGGCACATGATCCAGCAAACCATTGACAAGGGTATTGGAAAAATTTCCAGGCCCGGGATGTACCACCATGCCAGCAGGTTTATCCAGAACCATGAGATAATTATCTTCAAAAATAATGGAAAGATCCATTAATTGTGGTTTTATACTTTCCCCACCTTCTGGTTCCGGGATCTGTCCCGAGATCACATCCCCTGTTTTCACCCTGTATCCAGGTTTTTTTTTCTTACCAGACACCAGAATATTACCTTCCAGTATCAGAGCGGCAACCTGACTCCTGGAAACAGTCGAAATTTTTCCGGCAATAATCCAATCCAATCTTGAATCAACCTGGGAGCTGGAAATAATAAATAATAATTTCATAAACAAAAAACCGGCAGACCATTTATAGCCCGCCGGTTATAGCCTACCGGTTCTATTTTCCTGCCAATTAAAATCCCATTGAATTCTATTTGTCTTTTTTCAATGTTCCCTGGTAATAGTTTGTAACGCTTTCAAATCAATTAAACAGATTTTCAATCTCTATCATCATTGATTTTTCATCAATATCCTTTGCCGTGGAAAGCTCCTGAACCAATAGGTTCTGGGCAGTATCAAGCAGCTTGCGTTCACCAAAGGAAAGATCTTTTTCAAGTTTCAGCTGGAAGAGATCCCGGAACACTTCAGCAACATCATAAATAGACCCGGTTTTGATCTTATCCATATATTCCCTGTATCTCCTATTCCAGGTCTGATTGTCAGCTCCCTGTGCCTTTTCCTGCATAACTTTATAGACTTGAGGAACCTCATTTTCCGGAATTACTTCCCGCAGTCCCACAGATTCCACGTTTGAAGTAGGAATCATGATCACCATACCGTTTTCCACAATTTTCATCATGTAAAAGTTCATGGTATCACCGTTTATCTCTTTGCTTTCAATTGACTCGATATAGCCAACCCCGTGCGCCGGATAAACAGCCAGGTCACCCTTTAAAAATTCTTTTTTGGTTGATCCGTTTACATTTGTTTTGATTAGTTCGGAATTTTGACCCATAGATAATCCACCTTAATTTTTATGAAAACAAGTTGCCCATTTTCGAATAGAGAACCATATTTCGACAACATTGTCAACAAAATATTTCTGCAATACCGCTATTCCTAAGGGTTTCTTTTAATTTATTTAATGTTTTCATTGGTTTTTCAGATGGGAAAAAATATACAGAAAAGATAACAACGGTAATAAAAAGCAGGTATAAAACTTAGGATAGCTCAACAGCGGGTGTTAACAGTATTCATTGCCCGGGTTATCCCGTCCCGGAGAATGGCGTGGACAGAGCTTAGGGATGCTTCAAGGACTGCTTCAAGCTTCTTTTGTTCTTCAGGGGTAAACCTGCCCAGCACATGCCCGGTGACATTTTTTTGCCCACCAGGATGTCCCACACCAACCCTGACCCGGATAAAATCTTTTTTGCCGAAGGAATCTATAATGGATCTAATACCGTTATGACCACCATGACCCCTTCCCTGGACTATCTTAATTTTACCGAATTCAAGATCCATATCATCGTGGATAATGATTATATCCTGCATTTCAATTTTATAATAGGAGGCAAATTGCTGAATTGGTCCTCCACTCCTGTTCATAAAGGACATGGGTTTGACAAGGAAAATCTGCTTTCCTTTAATGCGGGTCTTTATATATGTTGACTGGAAGCGGGTTTTATTAAATTCAAGGCAGGAATCTGAAGCAAGAGCATCAACAACAAGGAAACCAATATTATGACGGGTCTGGGCATAATCCTTACCTGGATTGCCCAGACCCGCTATTAATCTAAATTTCGAGTCTGACATTTAAGACAAATTTATTCGCTGACAGGCTCGGCATCAGCATCAGCGTCAGCGTCAACTTCTTCCATAAGATCATCTTCATCTTCTTCGACATCATCGATCTCTTCTGCTGTAGGCGGAACAACGGTAAGGACCGTGAAATCAACTTCATGGGGGATTTCAATGTCATCTCCCAGATCTATATCTTCAACATGGACAGCATCACCCACATCCAGAGCACTGACATCAATTACTATGCTGTCAGGCGTATTAACAGGTTTACAAACAACTTCCAATTCACGACGGATAATCTGAAGCATACCGCCTTCCTTAACGCCTTTGCTTTCACCTGTTGTTTCAACAGGGATCATAACAGAAACCTCTGTATCCATATCAATTTCATGGAGGTCCACATGCAGATACTCAAGCTGGAAAGCATCCATTTGAATATCCTTTAGCATAACAGCCTTTTTCTTGCTGCCCTCAATATTCAGATTAAAAAAAAGACCGGTACTGCCGTTTTCCCTGAGAATCTTGTCAAATCCAATTGTATCAAGAGAAAGCATCACAGGTTCTTTTTTAACCCCATAGACAATTGCAGGTATGGCATTACTTCTTCTCAATTTTTTGGCGGCACCCTTGCCTTTGTTTTCTCTTATTTTAGCGTTTAATTCGATTAATTCCAATGTTTTACCCTCCGTATCTGCTATATTTCAGCAGAAAGACTAATATATTATTTCTTTATACAAATAGAGAATTTACAGAATCGCCCCTGTAACTGCGCATAATTGCTTCTCCCACCAACTTGGCAATTGAAAGAGTTTTTATCTTGTCACATTTTTTTGCCGTCTCTGATAGAGGAATGGTATCCGTTGCAACAAGAGAACTTAAAGATGAGTTATTGATTCTGTCAATGGCAGGACCGGAAAGGACAGGATGGGTACAATACGCATGGACTGCCTTGGCTCCTTTCTCTCGGATTACACTTGCGGCCTCGGTCAAAGTCCCTGCAGTATCCGCCATGTCATCAATTATAATGGCAACCTTATCCTGGACATCACCTATAATTGCCATGGCCTTGGCCTGATTTGGAGCACTCCTTCGTTTATCAACAATTGCAAGGTCAGCATGGATTCTTTTGGCATATGCCCTTGCCCTTTCAACCCCGCCCGCATCGGGAGAAACCACAACCAGGTCCTCGGAAAAACGGGTTTTAATATCATCAATAATGATGGGAGCAGAATACAGGTTATCCACAGGAACATTAAAAAAGCCCTGGATCTGTCCAGCATGGAGATCCATGGTAATGACCCTGTCAACACCGGCATTGTCAAGAAGATCAGCAACAAGCTTGGCGCTTATGGGAACCCTGGGTGAAACCTTTTTATCCTGGCGGGCATAACCAAAATAGGGTATTACAGCAGTAATCCGACTGGCAGAAGAGCGCCTGAAAGCATCAATCAAAAGCAGGAGTTCAACCAGATTATCATTCACTGGGTAACAGGTAGACTGGATAACATAGATCTCCCGTTTCCTGACATTTTCCTGAATTTCAACCTGGGTTTCCCCATCGCTGAAACGGTTGACTTTCAATCTTCCTAGGGGTTTTGCAAGGTACTGAGAAATCCTGTCTGCAAGCACGGGATTGGAGTTCCCTGCAAAAATTGACAAGCCATTCATATCTTATCTCTTTTTTTTATATAATAAGTATGGCTGGGGCGAGAGGATTCGAACCTCTGAATGCAGGGATCAAAACCCTGTGTCTTGCCACTTGACGACGCCCCAGTACATTAAACTCAAATTTACTGTCTGAACGAGGACAAAAATATCTTTCGGGGACCCTGAACCCATTTTTTTTCAAGAAGCTCATAGCCTTTTTCTGCAGTTTCAGGCCCTGAAAAAAGAGCAAAAAGAGATGAGCCGCTTCCAGACATATATACATCTCTCTGCAGCAACAACTCCATCTCTTTTTTGGCCAAGGCTATTTCAGGGTATAAGTTACAGGCAGACCATTCAAGATCATTATGCAATTTCTCCCCCCTATCACCTCCCTGCCCTCGTGGCAGCACATTCAAACCAGTGTTAATATTATATTTTGTCCTTGATGTCAATCTAAAATCCATATTTTTAAAAACATCTGCGGTTGACGCTGACACCCCGGGATCACATAATACCAGATATAAAAACGGCAGGCCTGGATATTTTTCAAGCTTCTCCCCAACCCCGGTTGCCAGGGCAGGACCATTGAAAATAAAAAAAGGAACATCAGCTCCCAGCTTAAGGCCCATCTCCAAGAGCTCTTCCCGGGAAAAGAGTTGTGAACAATATTCATTCAAGGCCATCAAAACTGTTGCTGCATTGCTGCTACCCCCGCCAAGACCTCCTCCTGGCGGTATGTTTTTTTTAATATGGATGGAGACCCCATATGTCGGTATCTGTTCCATTCTCTTTTCACAGGTATCAAAAAAAAGTTCTGCTGCCTTGTATGCCAGATTTGTTGTGCCTTCCGGCACCCCGGGATGATCACACACAACATGGATACCAGACCCTGTAAAATCAATTTGTATTTCATCACAAAGATCAATCTTTGTCATCAAAGTACAAAGATCATGATACCCGTCATTTCTTTTCCCTGTTACATACAAGAAAAGATTGATCTTGGCTGGAGATTGAATTTTTATACTCACGCCCTTGCTTCTACATAGGCCAGCCGAAGTTCACTGAGCAGAGTTTTTAATAAATTTTCTTCATCACTGGTTAAATTTCCACATGTCTTTTCCTCCAGCATGGCAATCATATCAATGCTGTGCTGTGCCAGGTCCAGGTTCACAGATTTTTTTCCTGTGGAAGGTTCTTCAACCTTGCCCAGCTGAACAAGCCCTGAAGAATACAATGACAGGATAAAGCTTGAAAAATCAATTTTAGGCATGGCTTCCCTGGTGGACAATTTTTGTTTTCCTTCTTCCTCCATTGTAAACCCATCTCCCTTCTTGGACATATTATTTCTCCTTAGCTTTTATCGCTCTTTAGCATTGATTATTTGTATCTGCCTCATCTTCAAGGCGAATGATGATATCAGCAACAGTGGTTCCTTTTCCTTCCTCATGGACAAAAAGAGGATTAATATCCAGCTCTTTGATCATGGGATGGTTGTCGGCCATGGCCTTCAAGGACACAATATTTTTTTCAATGGCTTCTATATCAGATGGAGCTTCTCCCCTCAACCCCTTGAGAATGGGATAACCTTTAATACTTTTCACCATGCGCCTGGCAACATTCCTGCCCATGGGGGATAAACGAAAGGATACATCCTTGTAAACCTCAACAAAGATCCCTCCAAGCCCGAACATTACTGCATGTCCAAAAACCGGATCCTTTGTAATCCCCAGAATCACCTCTTTCCCTTTGGGGGCTAACTTCTGGATCAGGACACCTTCCAGAAAAGCTTTTGGATCATATGCTCCGGCATTTTCCATAATCAACTCAAAAGCCTTCTCAACCTCCTGTGGATTATTCAGCCCCACCTTTACACCACCGGCATCTGATTTATGCAGAATCTGGGGCGAAACAATTTTCATTACAACTGGGTAGCCTATTTTATCAGCAATTTCTACTGCCTCAGACCCGGTTTTTGAAAGGGCCATGGGAATGGTTTTAAAACCATAGCATTTAAGAATTTCGTTTCCATCCAGTTCTCCCAGAACCTTCCGGCCTTCCTTCATATATTTTTCAATAATAGCCCCGGCTTTTTCCCTTTCATAGACCAGATTGAACTGGGGAAGAATTTTCCTGAACAGCCATTTCATACCCTGGTGCAATGCACCCAAAGACCTGGCAGCACTTTCCGGAAACTGGTACACAGGCACCTTATTTTTCTGGAGCAGTTTCACACCGTCTGACACATCCACCACCCCCATAAATGCACATAAAATTGGTTTGATGCTATTCTTTGCAATATTGGCAATGGCCTCTGCAGTACCAATGGCATCTGTCATGGACTGGGGTGTCAGGATAATCAGGGCAGCATCCACACCCCGGTCAGCAAGAACCGTTGCCAAAGTATTTTCATATCTGTCCTTTGCCGCATCCCCGATAACATCCACGGGATTGTTGAAATTTGCAGTAGAAGGCAGATATTTTTTTAATTCCTTTATAGTATCCCCTGAAAATCTGGCCAGGGTCAATCCGGACTGCTCACTCATGTCCGTGGCAATAATACCGGGCCCGCCGGCATTGGTGACAATGGCCACCCTGTCTCCTGTGGGATATTTATTGGCAGCAAAGGCCTGGGCATAATCAAACAACTGGTTCACCGAAACACACCTGAGGATACCCGCCATGTTGAACAACCCGTCATATATTACATCTGAACCGGCAAGGGCACCTGTATGGGAGGCAGCTGCTGCTGCTCCGGCTACTGAAGTTCCAGATTTAATTGCAATCACATGGGTGGGATTTGTTCCCGAGGTCATTGCCCTTACTTCAGTAATAAACTGCTCTGCACTTCTGGATAATTCTTCCATATAGATCATGACCACATGGGTCTCAGGATCTTTGTAGTAATAACGAAGCAGATCCAGTTCATCCACATCAGCCTTATTACCAATGGATATAAACTTTGAAAATCCAAACCCCTTGTCAGCCGCATAATCCAGGACTGCAGTACAAAGGGCACCACTCTGGGATATAAAAGATACATTGCCCGGCTTTGGCATCCTGGCGGAAAAACTGGCATTCAGGGAAATCTTTGGAGACGGATTGATCACCCCAAGACAATTGGGACCCACAAGCCTCACCCCGGCATCGGCACAAAGTTTTTTGATCTTAATCTCAACTTCGGCCCCCTCTCCGCCCACCTCCTTGAAACCAGCAGAAACAATCACAATACCTTTCACACCCTTTGCAATACACTGCTTGACAGTACCCATGGCAGCCTTTGGCGGAAGAATAATCATGGCAAGATCGATTGGATCGGGAATGACTTTAATACTGGTATAACATTTTACACTTAATACAGATTTGGCTTTTGGATTTACCGGATACAAAGTACCTGTAAAACCTCCGGAAAGGATATTGGCAAAAATATCATGTCCGACCTTCCCCTTTTGGCTTGAAGCCCCTATAACAGCAATTGTTTCCGGAGAAAAAATAGCATCCAGCTTATCCATATACTCTCCCCCATCAAATTAGAATTGGGTAAATTAGTCCTGATAAAAATATTATTGGTCTAAATATTATTGGTCAAGTGATTATTTAGTATAAAATATGCTCTTTGCCCCGGGAAGTAAAGGGATTGGCATAAAAAACCTGAAAGAGCTTTCAAACCATTGAACTAAAAACAAAAACCGCCAATGTCACCCCTGGCAGCATTGACGGTTTTTATAATTCAAAACAGACTATCTCTCAAATTAGCGCGCTATCGCGCGAGCATTTAGCCATTAGCTGGTAGCTAAAACCTAATGGATAGCGGCAAAATGCAAATTCCCATACTAAGATATCATATTTGTTTGCTTAAATAGATCTTACAACTTGAATACTCTATCTCCAGTAATAGACCTGAAGAACACCTTATTACTATCCGATACTAAGTTGTGCGGATTTAAGGGTATTTTTCATGAGCATGGCAATGGTCATGGGACCAACACCACCCGGAACAGGTGTGATCTTACCGGCAATTTCCTTTGCAGCATCAAAGTCAACATCCCCTTTGAGAATTGCTTTTCCGGTTTTTTCATTCATACCCACCCTGTTCACTCCAACATCAATAACAGTGGAACCAGGTTTTATCCATTCCGGTTTTACAAGGTCTGGCACACCAGCTGCAACAATGAGAATATCCGCACGTTTACAATGGGAAGCAAGATCTTTGGTCCGGGTATGGACAATTGTAACTGTTGAGTTAGCTCCGATACCTTTCTGTGCCATCATCATGGCAATGGGTTTACCAACGATATTGGATCTGCCAACCACAACCACTTCAGCACCGGATGTTTCAGTGCCGGACCTTACGATCATCTCCTGGATACCTGCCGGGGTACAGGGATGGAATCTGGCTTCATCACCACCGATCATCAAGCGGCCCACATTAACAGGATGAAAAGCATCCACGTCTTTGTCAGGATCGATTGCAGTAAGAACCTTTTTATCATCAATCTGTTTGGGCAGGGGAAGCTGAACCAGGATGCCATGGATATCCGGGTCATTATTGTATTTGTCAATAAGGGCAAGAAGATCTTCTTCGGAAATATCTTCAGGCTGATCATCCTGAATTTCATGAAACCCAAGGCTGATTGCAGTTTTGACCTTTAAGGTGACATAGCTTATGGAAGCCGGGCTGGCTCCCACAAGAATAGTAACAAGACCAGGCACCTTGCCATGCTTTTCCTTCATCTGATCCACTTCCTCTTTGACTTCTGCGAGGATAGCTTTTCTTATTTCAGTTCCGCTAATAAGTTCAGCAGTCATAATTTTTCTCCCGAATTATTTTAATAATTCTGATTATTTTTTTAAATAATAACCGGTCCCTGCCACTTCCGGCAGGACCGGTTACTGAATTATGTATTTTATTTAGAATACACCCTGAACCTTACCGGTTTCAACGTCCACATCCACTCTCTTAAAGGCCGGGTTAGAACCTGTTCCAGGCATGAGGCTGATGGCACCTGCCACAGGAACGATAAATCCAGCACCACCATAGGTAAGGACCTCCCTTATGTTCAATCTCCAATCTGTGGGCACACCCTTAAGAGCTGGATTGTCAGACAGGGACAAATGGGTTTTAACCATACACAGGCCAAGACTTGACAATTCTGGGTCTGACTGGATTCTGGCAAGGGCTTTTTCAGCGTCAGCAGAATAGTCAACACCGTCAGCACCGTAAACTTCCTTGGCAACCATTTCAATTCTCTCTTTAACGGGCAGGTCAAGCTCATAGAGGAATTTGAATTCTGTCTTATCTTCACAGGCTTCCACAACTGTTTCAGCAAATTCGACAGCACCGTCTCCACCATGTTCCCAATGACGGGAAAGGGCAACCCTTGCGCCTTCTGCTTCACAAAGTTCACGAACCTTGGCAATCTCAGCATCTGTATCTGTATAAAATGCATTGATGCAGACAACAGGTGCGATACCAGCCTTTCTGACGTTTCTGATATGATGAATCAGATTTCCACAGCCGGCTGCAACCCATTCAACATTTTCTGAACCATACTCTTCAGGCATGGGTTTTCCAGGAACTGGAACAGGGGCTCCACCATGGCATTTAAGTGCCCTGATAGTGGCAACAACAACTGCGCAGTCTGGTTTGAGGCCGGAATAACGACATTTCAGGTTCCAGAACTTTTCAAAACCAATGTCTGCACCAAATCCAGATTCTGTAACATGGTAATCCGCAAGTTTCAGTCCCACCTTATCGGCAATTACTGAGCTCTGACCAATGGCTATATTGGCAAAGGGACCGGCATGAACGATTACAGGCTGTCCCTCCAGGGTCTGCATCAAAGAAGGGTTCAGAGCATCCACCATCCAGGCTGTCATGGCTCCTGCCACCTGGAGATCTTCAGTGGTAACGGGTTTACCTTTTTTAGTATAGGCAACAACAATCTTACCCATTCTTTCACGCATGTCTTTAAGGTCGCTTGCAATGGACAGAATGGCCATTACTTCTGAAGATACGGCAATACCGAATTTTGATTTCATCATGAAACCATCGGATTTTCCATTCACACCGTCAATGCCGATGATGATGTTTCTCAGGGCCTGAACACAGAAATCCATTATCCATCCCATTTCCACATTGGTGGGATCAATATCCAGCCTCTTCATGCCGGAAAGTCTTTCAAGCTGTTCGTCTGTATAATTTCTTTCATGCTGGAGACGGGAAGTCAGGGCAACCATTGCCAGGTTGTGGGCATTCATGATTGCATTAATATCCCCTGTAAAACCCAGAGAAAAAGGTGTAAGAGGAATACATTGAGCAAGACCCCCGCCAGCGGCAGAGCCTTTGATGTTCATTGTTGGTCCGCCGGAAGGCTGACGAATGGCTGCGCAAACATTTTTGCCGATTTTACCAAGGCCCTGGACAAGTCCCATTGCAGATGTTGATTTGCCTTCTCCCAGGGGTGTGGGTGAAATTGCAGTAACATCAATGTACTTTCCATCGGGTTTGTCTTTAAGGCGATCTAAAACTGCTCTGAAATCAATTTTTGCGATGTAATGTCCCTGGGGAAGAAGCTCTTCTTTGGTCAGCCCGAGTTTTTCACCGATTTCATAAATGGTGAGCATTGTTTTTTCTGCATCTTCCGCAATTTCCCAGTCCTGGTGTTTGGTTGGATCTAATGCCATGGTTCACTCCTCTATAGTATTGATTTGGACTCTGTAAACGAGTCTGAGATAAAAACTAATATAAAACCAAATTATTACATTTTCTATTTTTAAAAGCTTAATAGATACCCTACTATCTAAATAAATATAAAAAATCAACTTTTTTCATAAATAAAAACCCTTTATCAATTTTCAAAAACCGAACAGATAATTGTATATTATCAACAGAAAATCAATATTTTTTTCTACATACAAAAAAAAAACTTCATGTAACTGCAAATAACTGCAACTATTCTAAATTTTTCCAAATAAAATTCTTAAAAAATTTTTCTTCTTTTCAATTTGAATTTATTAATTAAATACCATTCAACCACATACCACTATGTAGAAAATCCGTAAAATAGCATGTCATATCAAATAGTTAAATTATTATAATTTTTAAGATTAAATTCCACACAACTATTGACAAAAAACAATACAAATTATAAATCTTACGAGTTATCAATTTAGCAACCAATAATAAGGATAAATATATGGGAAGAAGTATCAAAACTATTTTATTAAAGTTTGATTTATTCATTTCCAATTTTATTTGCCCTTTTATGATAACATCACGTCTTTTTAATCTTAACCCCCCCCAACTCATAACTATCTTTAATCTTAGGAGGTAACAGTGGGATTTGAAATAACCAAAGAAACATATGCCGGCAGTATAAAAGGTATCACCATTGGAAAAGGTGATAACGCCCTTACCGTCGGCGGGCAGTCAAGCTATCCTTTTCACCAGTTTGAAGGAGAGATGCCCAACAAACCAATCATTGCCATGGAAATCTGGGATATCACACCTGAAGACTGGGCTGAAGCAGCCCTGGCTCCCTTTAAAGATGTTGTATCTGATCCAGCGGCATGGGCAAAAAAATGTGTGGAAGAATACGGTGCCCAGGCCATTGTGCTGCAATTAAAAAGCATAGATCCCAATGACAATGATGCCAGCGCGGAAGATGCGGCAGCAACTGTAAAAAATGTTCTTGGCGCTATCAGTGTCCCTTTGATTGTCTGGGGCTGTGCCGTGCCTGCAAAGGACGAAGAAGTATTAAAAAAAGTAAGTGAGGTTTGTCAAGGTGAAAATCTCATCATCGGACCTGTGGAAGAAAAAAACCATAAAGGAATTGGCGCGGCAGCCATGGGCTATGGCCATACCCTTATCTCCTCTTCTCCCATTGATGTCAATCTGGCTAAACAGGTGAATATCCTGCTTGAAAACCTTGGTGTTTCCCTTGACAATGTTATTGTTGATCCCACTACCGGTGGGCTGGGTTACGGACTTGAATATTCCTACTCAGTTATGGAACGTCTTTCCCAGGCAGCCATGACCCAGGGTGATGACAAACTTCAGAACCCAATGATCAACAACCTGGGCAATGAAGTCTGGAAATGTAAAGAAGCCAAACAGCCGGTGGACGAAGCTCCTGAACTGGGTGATCCGGAAAGACGAGCCATTCTCATGGAAGCTGTGGGTGCTGTTTCCTATCTCATGTCAGGTTCCAGTATCCTGATCATGCGTCATCCTGAATCCATCAAATTGGCCAAGGCATATATTGACCTTATTTCCGATGGCGGTTCTGCCATGGACGTGGCAGCCATCACCAAACGACTGGATGATGTTGACATTGATTTTGCTGCCATGGCACCTGCACCAGACCTGACCATTGAAGAAGAAAAGAAGAAAGCTCCTGCTAAAAAGGCCGCTCCTGCTAAAAAGGCCGCTCCTGCGAAAAAGGAAGCGCCAAAAGCCGAAGCCAAGGCAGAAACCAAACCTGAACCTGAAAAAGTAGCTGCCCCTGCTGCACCTGCCATAGATCCGGAAGCTGAAGCAAAAGCAAAGGCAGAAGCAGAGGCCAAGGCCAAAGCCGATATGGAAGCAAAAGCAAAAGCCGAGGCAGATGCAAAGGCCAAAGCCGAAGCAGACGCAAAGGCCAAAGCAGAGGCCGATGCTAAAGCAAAGATTGAAGCTGAAAAACAGGCTGCAAAAGATGCTGCTGCCAAACGCGACGAAGAAGCTGAAGCAATCAGAATCAAAAGGGCAAAAGAGCAGGAAGAGCGGGCGGCAAGTGCCAAAACAAAAGAAGACAAAAAGGTGACAATGACTGCAGCCAAGGTCCAGAGATCTAAGCTGTCAAAATTTAAGAAAATCAGAAGATAGTGCAGCAAAAAATATCATTGGGCATTGCCATTGGCTGAAGCCCATGAAGTAGCTGTAATAAATTAAATTTTAGATTTTGAATTTATAACATAATAATATGAGGAGGAACCTCTAATGGCAGTAGAGAAGACAAAAGCTGTAAAAGCCCCAAAATTGGCTGATCCAATTGCAGCGTCCATAGATGTAGCATCCCAGGAGATGATAGCACGAGCCCAGAAACTTGGTGTTGAAACTATTTTTGACCGGGCCATGAATATGAAACCATGTGCCATAGGCGTGCAGGGTATCTGCTGTAAAAACTGCTCCATGGGCCCCTGTCGGCTTCCGCTTCCCAAAGGCGGTATTGAAGGTGAAGACACCCGTAAAGGCTTATGCGGCGCAACCGCCAATACCATTGCAGCTCGTAACTTTGTCCGTATGATCGCAGGAGGTGCTGCCGCCCATTCAGACCATGGACGCAGCGTGGCTGAAGTTTTTTTGTCGGCTGCCAAAAAGCAGACAGATGATTATAAAATAAAGGATTATGACAGACTTCTGGATGTAGCTCCTTTTCTGGGTGTAGCCACAACCGTTGAAGTGGACGGGGAAGAACTTGACAGGGATCTGGATGAAATCGCCGTTGAATTCGCCGGAAAAGCCATGGCTGAGTGAAAAAGCAATATCCATTGGACATTATTTCGTTGTCTCCGGTGTTTATACCGTATTCGGCGGAATGCTGCTCACCACCGGTGCCCCTGTATTTCAGAATCATATATTTAAAGAATATGAAGATAAATATGGCGGAATGTGGGATATGATAGAAGATCCCATTGAACATGCCCATTCAATCATCGCCCACATAGATAACAAACGTAAGGTTCTGGGGATTGACAAGGCAAGGGACAGGGTCATGATGGATTTTGCTGCCCGCCAGGCTCTTTAGTGTAAATCAATTGTAATCAAATTTTAAAGGTTATAGCCTGGTCCCTGGGACCAGGCTATACATTAAATTTATAGTATGGGAATTTGCATTTAAGCTTTAGCTATCAGTCAGCAGCTAATGTCTAAAAGTTCGCCCTATGGCGCACTAAGTTTATGTATTTTTTTTCAAGTGAGAAAGGTTTCTTGTAAGTTCCAGCACAACCCCAAGGCCCTCTTGGACCTTGGTATCTGATATTGCTGATAATAATCCCATCATGCCAACCTTATCAGTATTAATTTTTTCTGTCATATTAATAAAGTTTTCAATCAAATCCACGCCAGGGCCAGTTAAAAGTTTTTTCAGCGCAATAGATAATCTTACTAGGGAAGCAGCCATTTTATCATAATCTTCCTCAATGTCGGACAGTTCAACGATTAGCGCCTGGACCAATTCGGTTACCCTGGGGGCCAAGTCTTCTTTCAGCTCATTGATGCTGTTGGCTGATTCAGTAAGAATTCCAATATACCCATCTAAACATCATTTTTCCCCAGTAATTACTCAAAGATTCCTGTAGGAGGCTGAATGGTCCCATGCCTGGAAAAGGGAATTTCCCCGGAAGCGGTTCTACCTTATAATTAAAATCAAGGAGAATGGCTTTTTCAAATCCTGAAGCAAGAAAGCAGGTGGCATGACCGTCAAAGGTGGGTTTTGGTTCATAACCGTCAATCTCCCTGATAAGGTTTGCCACAAGGGTATAGGCCATATAATGTGTAACCGATCCTGCCTTTGAAGTTGGGACATTGGTTGTATCACCCAACACATAAATTCTTTCCTGATTTTCTGCTTTCAGTGTATGATTATCTGTCGGGACATATCCGACGGGATCACCAATTTCTGATTCCACAAGCATATTCTCCCCCATATTGGGTGGTATGGCGACTAAAATGTCGTAACCTACTTTATCTCCTTTATGGGATTCAATGGTTTTTTCGCTTGCATTGACCTGGGCCAGGTCAAAATAAGGATTGAGTCCTCTGAACTCTTTGAGCCTGAATGTTTTTCATTATCTTTTTCATTTTTTCGGGATCAACTTGTTCGTTTGAGCCCCAGGACATAGTGCTTTGTATTACATATCTAAGATAATCAGATTTTGCAATTTCATTGTGCCAGTTACCCGATACTTTGGCCAGAGAAATGCCAGCAGAAAACATTAAAATCAATATCAATGCAATTGTGGATGGGCCAATCTGTATATTACCGGGAAATATTGAAAATTCAATGGCCTGCTTCTCAGGGCAATTTTTAATGCAAGTCATGCACGCTGTACACTCTGAAGAGCGGATGCTTTCTTTTTGTCTGATTTTTATGAGTCCGGGACATTTTTTTTCGCATATGCCGCAGTCTGTACAATGGGAAGGATCCCGTTTAATCTTTCCAATACTCAAAAAACTTAACACACCCAGGATCGCCCCATAGGGACATAAAAATCTGCACCAGAAATAGGGGATAATGAATGATAAAAAAAATAAAACAGAAATAACAATTAGCGATGTATTGGAGATATCAGTAAAAAAATACAACATCTTAATATCAGCGAATCGATTGTAAGGGCTGTGAATAAAGCTTTCAATGCTTCTTATCGGCATCTTGTAAAAAATATTCCAGATAAAAAATCCAGCCAGTACATATTTTATACTTCGCAATAATAAATCAACTGGAAGGGGTAGGATCATTTTTTTTTTAAAAAAGATGGAATGTAATTTGGCAAGAAAATCTGAGAGCAGACCAATGGGGCAAACCCAACTGCAAAACCCTTTTTTCACGATCAAGGCAGTCAGGCAGATAATTAAAAACACCACCAATGCTGACGGGTGTATTTTGTTTATTGTTCCAGTGAACAGAAGGTGTTTTAAACTGACCAGAGCACTGATGGGAAGAAAAGCCTCAACTCCCGGCGGTCTTTCAAAACCGGGGATTATTCCAGTCTCAAGCAGGGAAACAAAAAGATAAAATTTAATTCCCAGGCTGAGTACAATTATACACGATAATATCTGTACAAATCTCCTGGGCGAATTGAGGAATCCAGGTAGTTTATAGCTTTTTAATCTTTTTTTCATATTCCTCTTTTTTTTATGATTATTGATTCACTTGTATCATAGTTGAAAAAATAGAGACTTGATTTAGATCAAGAAACTTTTATTGACAAATTCATGAAAAATTTATAATAATTTCATTCTTTTAGGGAATAAATCCTTAATTTAATAGTATAGGAATTTGCATTTAGAATTTAAAATAGGGATATACAGATTTTTAGTGGAACAAGGATATAGAACATAGTGAGTACCAGCAGCAGGGAAACAATAAATACAGAGGCAGAGAGTAAAGACAAACAGGAGGCCCTGGCAGCCATGACCAGGTGTATTCCCATCCTGGAAAATATTGCAGACCAATCCGAACTTCTGGCCCTTTTGTCGGAAAATCAGCGCATTGCCTTGATCACGGCTGCCGGGAAAATATCCAGGCCAAACAAAAAAGAGATTAAAAAGCGGAACAAGGACAGAAAAAAGCAAAAACGCCTGGCCATTGTGGAAAAAGAGCGGCGCTTGAGGGCGGATACAGGTATTCGTAGGGCCAGGGAGGATGACGTGTTTACAGCTCCCCAGCAAATTTGCGGTCCGGATGTTGATATGGGAATTGAAGATAAAACCAGGACATTGGAAACACCCCGCAACTGCTATGTGTGCAAAACCGAGTTTGTAAAACTTCATCATTTTTATGACACCATGTGCCCGGAATGTGCAGAATTTAATTATCAGAAACGGTTCCAGACAGCTTCTTTCATACTCCCAGTGTTGAGCTTTTCTGCGATTATATCAGGGAGACTTACCAGCGCCTGGATATTCTCATCAATAATGCTGCCCAGACTGTTCGGCGGCCGCCAGGATTCTATGCCCATTTAATGGAAAATGAAAACAGAGATGCGGCAGATCTGCCAGAAGATGCCCAGGCCCTTTTAGGCCAGTACCAGGCCTGTATTTCCCAGCTGGAATACGGGCAGACAAAAGGTCTGGGCCAGGAAAAAGCTTTGCCTGTGTCCTGGAATGGCACAGCACCCGGCGTGGGGCTGCGCATGTCTGCTCAATTGTCCCAGGTTCCCTATTCCTATGATAATTCCCTGGATGTTCCCCAGGTCTTTCCTGCGCAAAAATTGGATGCTGATCTGCAGCAGGTTGATCTTCGCAGGACCAATTCCTGGAGATTACGCCTGGGGGAGATCCAGACCTCGGAAATGCTGGAGATTCAGCTGGTTAATTCCGTGGCCCCCTTTGTCCTGTGCAACAGGCTGGCAGATCTGATGAAAAAGGATTTTACCGGGCAAAAACACATGGTTAATGTCTCTGCCATGGAGGGTAAATTTCTGAGGTTTAAAAAAGGCAGCCGCCATCCCCACACCAATATGGCCAAGGCAGCCCTGAACATGCTTACCCATACTGCTGCCAGTGATCTGGCCAAATACGGGATTTTCATGAATGCCGTGGACACGGGCTGGGTAACAGATGAAGATCCTGCAATCCTGGCCAGGCTCAAACAGGACCGTCACGATTTCCAGCCACCCCTGGATATTGTGGACGGAGCCGCAAGGATCTGCGATCCGTTTTTCCATGGCATACTTACTGGAAAACACTGGTGCGGTAAATTTTTAAAGGATTATTTTCCCATTGACTGGTAAAAACCTGTTTATTGATAATGAATCCGTTTTTCCACCACAATAAACTGAAAAATGGTGATAATTGCAAGAATAAGAACCAGGACTACTGTGAGTGTGGCCGCGTAACTCGTATCCCAGAAACTAAAGGCATTTTCAGTTTGAAGGAATTAACAACGGCATTGACAGTTACAAACAAAGTGGTGGGCATGAGCAATGGAAAGGTTACCCGCCTGAAATAGTACCATTTTCCGGAACCTTCCACCAGTCCTGCTTCCTTAAGTTCAGGAGAAAGCTGCTGTAGGGCTGCAAGATAAAATACCATGAAAAATCCGGATTCCTTCCAGATCACCATGACAATGAGGCAGTAAAGGGCTGTGTCTGGATTGCCCAGCCAATTATGGCTGTCTCCTCCAAAAACAGAAAATATCTGATCAAAGAGACCGTATTCCGGAGTGTAGAAGAAAAGCCAGATATTGGCAACAGCGATCATGGGCAGAACAGTGGGGGTAAAAAAAGACATGCGAACCAGGG
>NBML01000089.1 GCA_002085465.1 Desulfobacteraceae bacterium 4572_89
GTCGAATTGGCCCACTTGATCTAATTGGTTAACTTGGTCTAATTGATCTAATTGGCCAGCTTGGTCAACCTGGGAATTAATCTCTTTAAAAAGTTCCAGTAACCGGTCTTTTTCCCTGTCATCAATTTTCTCCATTGCCAGACGTCGGGAAAACACCTCCAAGGGGGTAAGTTCCTCCAGTTTTTCCTTTGATTCAGTGATCAAACCCGATTCATAGGGTTTGCGTTTTCTGCGGATTCTCAGCAATTCAATGGGTTTGTCTTCAATCATGGCCTGGACCCTGGTCTGGAGGTCCATAAGATAATCATCAGCTGCCACCTCAACTTCCAGCCACATGGTCCTGCCCCCTGTCATATCTTCCAAACCATGGATCCCATGGATCTGTTTTTCAATCTCTTTTAAATCCCCCTTAATGCTGGTCAATGTCCTGAAACAGGGAATTGGAACTGACTCAATCTCTTTTAAAATCCCATTCTCAAAATCCACCTGGAGAATCTGTTTGCTGCGCCTGGCTTCATCAAAACTCAAGGGGATGGGGGAACCTGAATATCGGATATGATCAGCCCCTTTTATCTGCTGCCCCTGGTGGAGGTGGCCCAGGGCAATATAATCAGCACCTGGAAAATTCCTGGTGGGAAAGGCATCCAAAGAGCCTATATAAATATCCCGCACCGACTCAGACGTCCTGCCGCCTACAACGGTGAGATGGCCTGTGGCAATTATGGGCAGAGGCTGTTGCCTGCCAGGTTTATCCTGGATGTCCAGTTTATCCCGCAGGTCCAGGGCAGCCTGAAAAACCTGTTCATAATATAAGGTAATGGCATCAGCCAGGGCCTGCTTCTTATCCCTGCCGGACTCTTCTGCCATACTGAAAACAAGATCCCTGGGCCGGATAAAAGGAATACCGCAGAAAATGGCCCCAGGGCTGTTATCTGCCTTGTTTAAAACAATGACATGGTTTTCAGGCAGGGCTGAAATATTGCCCACAACAATGGTGTTTAAACAGGCCAGAAGTTCCTTTGCCTCGTTCAGGGTTGCAGGGGAATCATGGTTGCCCCCAAGAATCACGGCCCTTGGGCACCCGGTTTTCTGAAGGGAAACAATAAAATCATTGTACATGGCCCGGGCATAGCTGGGTGGAGTACCTGTATCAAAAATATCCCCGGCCACCACCAGGGCATCGGCCCTGGATTCTCTTATAAAAGCAAGTAGCCAGTCCAGGAATGCCCTATGTTCCATTTCCCGGCTTTTCCCCATAAAATGCTGACCCAGGTGCCAGTCAGAGGTATGTATGATCCGCATAATTATATGAGTCCTGACCCATTGTGATTATCTGTTTTTTTCCGGACTTTTCCAAGACACTACCGATTTTCTTTTTTAACCTTTATTACTACCATATTTTGTCCCAAAAGGGTCAGGCTTTATTAAAAAAAACATCTGAATAACTGGGAAGTATGCGGCAACGGCTTTGGAATACATTGGCCGGATCTTGACGAAGACTTAAGCACAAAAGGCCTGCGCAAAGGTCAGCCAGCTCCCAGAAAGACATTCACCAGTATTGTATGAAAATTACAGCTTGAAAGTTACAATCAAGAGGCCTTTTCTTTTACAGACTCAGGGGTCCACAAACCTTTTTCAACTCTTTTTTTATAATATTTTTTAGGAATTAAAGAATTTATATCTTTTCTTATTTTTTCAAGATTTGACCTGTCTTCATGTATGTTTTTAAATCGATCAATTATACTTTCTACCGGTCCAACCTCAACCCCTATCCACCTTCTTTTTTTTAATTCAGAAACAGCATAGGTGGTACCTGATCCACCAAAAGGGTCAAAGACAAGGTCACCCTCATCTGAGGACATTTCTATTACCCGATCCAGCAACCTAACAGATAATTCATTTGATCCATTTCTTTTTTTATATTTTGCATGCCTTACAGGTGGTATATCAAGCCATACATCGCTTATATTTATACCATTGGGATTCATTTTGTTTTTATATCCACCATAATCTTTAAGGTCACCGCAACAGTGGGGGCAGATGCCCATGGGAAGCCTGTCTGGGTGGAAGGTGTTTGGTTTTTCACCTTTGCAATAATAAAGCAGCGAATAGTGTGATGGATACAGTCTTCCCTTGACTGGGAGAGAGTATTTAATATCTACTGAAATCCAATGACGAAATGTTAATATGGTATTTAAAAATTCAGACATATAGGAATTCCATTTGGGTAGATTCCAAATAAAAAAACTACCACCAGGCCTTAATACCCTCGCGCATTCATATGCCCAGTTCTCACACCACGATAGATATTGATCTGCCTTAAGATCATCATTTATTTTAGATGGATATAATTTGTTTAAATTAAAAGGAGGATCAGCGAAAATAAGATCAATACTATCATTTTCGATTTTCCCAAACAAATCCAAGCAATCACATTGATATAGCCTGCCAAGTTCTGTTTTAAAAAGAGATTTTATATTTTTTGTTGATTTTTTCCTTTCCTTTTTTAACGAAAGGAGCTTACTAATGCCTTCTGAGTTTTCTGCTATTAATGATTTTAGTTCTCGATTTAGATTTTTAGATAAAAGCATCAATTCAGTTTTCGAAATTCCAGTTTCATTTAATATTAGTTCTAAATCTGTTCCAGAAGGTATTTTATTGGTTTCATTATAGTATTTAAGCCTTTTAACCGGTATTCCGGTTTTTTTTGAGAATCTATTTATGGACAAACTACTATTTAGTTGTAATGCATTGAAAAGCATATTTTTTAACCTTCCTTAAACTCACTAATTTGAATTTCATTTCCCAATACCAATTATTAACACATAAATTTAAAGTGATCAATTAATATTTTGCGGACTATAGTCTGTAGAAGCAATTTTTAAAACTATGTATTGTTGTAGCATCTATATGGAGAAACTTAATTTGTCTGTAGAAAAAATATTTGGCCAAGTGCTTCGGAAATTCAGGACATCAAATAAGCTGTCCCAAGAAAAATTATCCCAGGAGAGCGGTTTAGACCGCAGTTATATCTCGCTTCTTGAAAGAGGCTTAAGACAGCCTTCTTTAACAACGATTCTTCTGCTTTCAAAAACTTTAAATACAAATGCTTCAAAAATGCTTCGTGATGTTGAGGAGATCTTAAATGAAAATCCTAAGAACAGAATTTCTCATAAGAAAAGGTGAGTTTGCCCGATCAAAAGAGTTTGAAGATATATTGGCTGAAATATACAAAGCGATTCACTCTATTTGCTGGCCTGAAAATAGTAAAAATTTCACATTGCACCCCGTAAAAAAAGCAAGCGGTGTGGTTCCGATAAAAAAAAATTTTATTACCTCCCTTGAAAATAATGGCTGGAAAAGTGAATACAGAATGAAAATTGCCTCCCGTTTAAGGCCGGGCCCTGTTGATTCGGTAAAATTTCTACCTGGGAATAGATTTTTTGCTGTAGAGTGGGAAACTGGCAATATTTCTTCAAGTCATAGAGCAATAAATAAAATGGCCATTGGCTTGCTTGACAAAATCATTGAAGGTGGTGTTTTGATTTTACCATCCCGAGAGATGTATCAGTATTTGACTGACAGAATTGGGAATTTCGCCGAAATTGAGCCCTATTTCAATATCTGGAAAAATCTGACAATTTCAAACGGAATTCTTGCTGTAATTGAAATAGAGCATGATGATTTATCAGAAGATGTCCCTCCCATAAGAAAGAGTACTGATGGTAGAGCTCTTAAATAAATTTGGTAAATAATTATGAACAAAAAGAAAAACCCGACAGATGTTATTCAACAGGGAATGTATCACCGATTATTTCCAGAGGGTTTTGATATCTCTCCCAATCTCAGTGAAGTATATGAACTTGCTCTTGCATATTATGAAAGCAAAATACTTACAAAAAAAGAACTTTTAAAAAACAGCGCCTATTTTGTAAAGGTAGATAATGAGTTTACCAACCATTATTTTATTTGCACGGGGGATCCGGTTAAAATTCCTGACTATTCATCATCACGGTTAAAATCATTTTTTGTTAATAATCAGTTCAGAACCGGGTATGCCACCCATGGACTTTTTCCATATCGGGGAAAGTTCCATCCCCAAATGATTAAATCTATTATAAATATAATGGGACTTAAATCCAATGATACAATTCTTGATCCCATGATGGGTTCCGGGACTGTTCCTGTTGAATCGGCTTTAATGGGAATAAAAGCTATTGGGATAGACTCAAGTCCATTTTGCCGATTTATGGCACAAACAAAATGCGATGCTTTGAAAATTAAGCAGAAGTGCTTAGATGGCCTAATGGATACCTATGAAAATCTTTTTTTGAATTTTAATTCAAACCCAAAAAATTTAGATGAGCAAAAGAATATTTTTTTTGAAACCAATCAATTGTTAGAAAAAACTGATAGAGAGAAAATTTTCAACTTAATATTTTTAGCATTTCTTGACAGCGAAGGCTATGCTCAAAGAAGCAAAAGAAAATCCCATATAGAACATTTCAAATCGATTCTTGAGCGATATATTATAGCTGCAAATAAAATTATTGCTGTTGAGAATCAACTCAATATTACACCTGCCCAAACCATTCTTCAACAAGGAGATGCAAGAAAACTCAATATTGAAAACAATAGCATTGATGGAATAATTTTTTCTCCCCCATATAGCTTTGCCATTGATTATCTAAATAATGATCTATCTCATTTAAAATATTTTGGGGATAATATTTCAAAATTAAGTGAAACTATGATTGGCATGAGGGGAAAAACTCTAAAAGAAAAATACAGCATCTATTTAGAAGATATGGACAAAGTGATTTCCGAGTGTTCACGGGTTTTAAAAAAGGACCAATTCATTACCATAATAATCGGGACCAACGACAGCCAATTAAGTAAAGCTTTAAAGATCCCAAAAGAAAATGTATCTGGTTTAAACAAAATTATAATAGATATTGGATTATCAAAAGGCCTATCCCATATCAGATCACTTCCACGACAGATTGTTGGAATGGCAAATACAATGCGACAAGAGTATATTGTTCTGCTTCAAAAACAATAAGATATCAAGCCCTTTGAATCCAAGAATCTCCAACCTTGTCCAGTCTGACGTCGTTGTAAAATCATTGACAAAATCTTTCCTGCCATGATATCTTTTGGGCTGAACCAGTGCAAAATGCAGTGGTAGGCTGGGGGAGCCGATGGCATCGGCTGAGAGGAGACTGAACTATGTCTCGACTCCTGGAACCTGCTCCAGATAATTCTGGCGAAGGAAAGTCAAGATTTATTTTCCCTCCCTTGGATTCATATCCACCTGCCTGTACCAAAAGTTCTGCCTGGATATAAAATATGTAAACATCAATAGAAATGGCAATGATATGCTTCAGGTATCAGGCGCAGCAAAAATCTATAATGGTCAGACAATTTTTTCAGGATTGGATCTGTCTGTTGCTCCGGGACAATTCAAGGTCCTGGTGGGACCGTCCGGATGTGGAAAAAGCACCCTGTTTGACAGCCTTACCAATGTGATAGATCTGGATGATGGGACCATATCCTGGGATAATAAAGAGTTGTCCCACCTTGGCAGACATGCAGCCTATATGCAGCAGAAAGACCTGCTCCTTCCATGGTTTTCTTTGATGGAAAATGCTTTGCTGCCTGCAAAAACCGGAAACCAGAAGATGTGCCCTGGTCAGGACCCTGATGTTTAACAGGGACCTGATCCTGCTGGATGAGCCATTGTCTGCCCTGGATGCCATTACCCGGAGAAGCCTGCAATCACTTTTATTGCTGCTCCAGACTGAGTTTAAAAAAACCATTCTCATGATCACCCATGATATTGAAGAGGCTCTGCTCCTGGCCGATGAGATCTGCCTGCTCAGCCCCATACCCATGGTAATTAAAGAGCAGTTTGTCCTGGACTGGCCAAAACCAAGACAATTCAATGACCCCAGGCTGCTGGAAATAAAAGAACACATGCTTGCCCGCTTGGAAAAGGATCTGAATTGTGAAACAAGCTAATCTAATTTCAGCTGCCCTGGTAACAGGAATTCTCGGACTATGGGAAGGTGCCACCCTGATAATGGAGATACCGGCCTTTATACTGCCCCCGCCTTCAAGTATTTTTGCCACGGCCCTTATTAAAGCGCCCCTGATCCTGCCCCATGCAGTAACCACTTTTTCTGAAATCATCCTGGGTATTTTTCTGGCCCTTTGCACGGCTGTTCCCCTGGCCATTGCCATGTTTGCAAAGCCGACACTGGAAAAGGCCCTGGCTCCTTTCCTGGTTGCATCCCAGGCTGTCCCGGTATTTGCCATTGCTCCTTTGCTGGTGGTGTGGCTTGGATATGGAATTGCCTCCAAAGTGTTCATGGCCTGGATCATCATCTTTTTTCCCATCACCATCAGCCTTCTTTCCGGGCTGAAAAGCTGTGACCCTGAATACAGGGTGATGTTCCGGCTCATGGGGGCTTCCTTTTATAACACATTGATCCTGCTCTACTGGCCCTGGGCCCTGCCCCAGTTTTTTTCCGGCCTCAGGGTGGGGGTAACCGTGGCCACCATCGGGGCTGTCATTGGAGAATGGGTGGGAGCCCAGCAGGGACTTGGGTTTTTGATGATCCAGTCCAATGCCCGTCTCCAGGTGGACCTGGTGTTTGCCGCCATTCTCTGGCTTACTGTCATGGGACTTGCCATGTGGGCCCTGGTGGGATTTCTGGAGAAAAAAATTATTAAATGGAAATAAAAATTATTAACACAAAAAATATTATAAATCTATTTTTAAACTTTTAAGGAATAAAGACCATGAAAAAAGCAATTTTCTATTTTATCCTTGTTTCATCCCTGATGTTCAGTCCTACTCTCTGGGCAGGCCAGAAACTTACCCTGATGCTGGACTGGTTTCCCAATGTAGACCATCTGCCCATTTATGTGGCCCGGGAAATGGGTTATTTCAATGACAATGACATTGAAGTGGACATCATAAGCCCTTCTGAAACCTCGGATGCTTTAAAACTGGCAGCATCCGGCAACATGGACCTTGCAGTATCCTACCAGCCCCAGACCATTATTGCAGCGGACATGGGACTTCCCGTCAAGGCTGTGGCACCCCTGGTAATTCATCCCCTTACCACCCTGCTGTTCCTGGATGGAACGGACATCCAGCAGCCTTCGGATCTTTCCGGAAAAAAAATCGGGTATACCGTACCCGGCCTCATGGATGTACTCCTGGCGGCATTTGCAGACATCAACCAGATCCAGGACTATACCCCGGTAAATGTGGGGTTTACCATCCTGCCTTCCCTGGTATCCAAAAAGGTGGATGCGGTCATGGGGCCCTTTAAAACCTATGAAACCGTGGGCATGGCCCAACACGGGTATACCGCCAGATTTTTTGAACTGGAGAAATACGGAATCCCGGATTATGAAGAGTTAATTTTTGTATGCGGCCCAAAGGCTTTACAGGAAAAATCAGATGCTGTCCATGGATTTGTAACTGCCATTAAAAAAGCCCTGGAATATACCAGGACCAATCCGGAAAAAGCCCTTGCCCTGTATCTGTCTGCCGTGCCCCAGGCAGACAAGAACATTGAAACCCAGGCCTTTGAACTGACCCGTCCCTATTTTGCCAACGCCCAGGGCCATGACCCCATAAAATGGCAGGTATTTGCCGATTTTGCCCTTGAATACAAACTCATTAAAAATAAAGTGGATGTAAAAAAACTCATTCACACCTGGTAAAAGTAATTAAAAAGGAGATCTAAAATGAATATCAATCCATCCAGTATCTGGAAAGACATTGACCTTATCCGGCAAAACAGCCCCCTGGTCCACAATATCACCAATTATGTGGTGATGAATAATACTGCAAATGCCCTGCTGGCCCTGGGTGCATCCCCTGTCATGGCCCATGCAGAGCCGGAAGTTGAAGACATGGTGAATATTGCCGGAGCCCTGGTCATCAACATGGGCACCCTGAGTGATCCCTGGATCACCTCCATGTTCAAGGCTGCGGCCCGGGCAAAACAAAGAAATATCCCAATTGTTCTGGATCCTGTGGGCGTGGGCGCAACCCCATACAGAACTTCCACTGCCAGGGACCTGATTCATGCCTCATCCCCTTCCATCATCCGGGGGAACGGCTCGGAAATCATGGCCCTTTGCGAAGAAGATGCAATGACCAAGGGAGTTGACAGCACCAGTGCATCAGATCTGGCAATTGATTCTGCAAAAATATTGAACCGGGAATTTGGATGCGTGGTCTGCATCACCGGAGAAATAGATTATATTGTTTCAGGAGACAACATGATCCTGGTAAAAAACGGGCATGCCATGATGCCAAAGGTGACCGGCCTTGGCTGTACAGCCACGGCCCTTTGCGCTGCCTTTGCAGCCATAAACCCTGTCCATGAAATGGCAGCAGCCCATGCCATGGCTGTCATGGGCATTGCAGGGGAGATAGCAGGCACAAATGCCAAGGGCCCTGCCAGCCTCCAGGTCAATTTCATTGACACCCTGTACCAATTAACAGAAAAAAATATTCAAGATTATTTTATAGCTTAGGAGGATAGATATGGAGGGCATTTACCTGGTAACAGATGAGGATTCATGTAAACATCACTCCCTTGAAACTGTGGTGGCAAAGGCTGTGGAAGCAGGGATCTCCTGGGTACAACTCCGGGAAAAAACCGCAGATACCCGCAGCTTTCTAACCAGGGCACTGGGCCTGAAAGCCATACTCAGACCTGCCCGGGTCCCATTGATCATAAACGACCGTGTGGATATTGCCCTGGCAGCCAAAGCTGACGGGGTACACATCGGCCAGAGTGACATGCCCTATACAATGGCCAGAAAGATTCTTGGTCCCAGAGCCATAATCGGCCTGTCCGTTGAAACCTGGGAAGACGTTACCATTGCCCAGGATCTGGATCTGGACTATATCGGGGTGAGTCCCATCTTTCCCACCCCCACCAAAACCGATACCAGGGGTTCCTGGGGACTTTCCGGCCTTGCAAAGATAAAGGACTATTCCAGGCATCCCCTGGTTGCCATTGGCGGGCTCAATCACTCAAACGCAGAACAGATTGCCAGAGCAGGTGCAGATTCCATGGCAGTGGTTTCCGCCATATGTTCTGCCCAGGACCCTTATCAAGCGACAAAAACACTTTGTAGAGATTTTGCACAAACCAGAACCCCTAGGGAGAAGCAATCATGAAAACCCATTTCAGAACATTGACAATAGCAGGCTCGGACAGCGGTGGCGGGGCAGGTATCCAGGCAGACCTGAAAACCTTTTCAGCCCTGGGCTGTTTTGGCATGTCTGCAATAACTGCCCTCACGGCCCAGAACACCCGGGTGGTTACAGGCATTTTCCCGGTACCGCCTGAATTCATCGGTCAGCAGATAGATGCGGTCATGGATGATATTGGAGTTGATGCTGTAAAAATAGGCATGCTCCACTCCCCTGAGGTGATAGAAATGGTGGCCCAAAAACTAAAATACTGGAAATGTCCCAATATTGTGGTTGATCCGGTCATGATTTCCAAAAGCGGTGACAAACTGCTCAGGGAAGATGCAGTCCAGGCTCTGAAGGAAAATCTCATTCCCCTGGCCGATCTTATTACCCCAAACCTGCCCGAAGCGTCTGTACTCCTGGGCAGGTCCGTTGAAACTTTTGAAGACATGGCCCAGGCTGCCAGGGATCTTAGGCATAGCACTTGAAACCGCAGTCAAAAATGCAAAAAATTATATTATTGGGGCCCTTAGGGCAGGTGCTGGCTATCAGACAGGAAAAGGACACGGTCCTGTCCATCATTTTTACGATCTCTGGCCCAAGAGTACCAGTTAAAAACAGATGTGTTCTTAACTTCGGGTTAAAAAATCATATCTTTGATGCCCAGTATAAAGTGCAATATGATTTTCTAATAATATTGATTTTTTAGCATGACTTATTCTTATATGATAGACTTTTTGATATGACTTTGTAGTTATTATTTTCAAATTGCCTGAGAATGGGCAGTTCCACTTCTGGGTGCCTTGAGGCTGCAGGGGACCAGAACCTGGCATTTACCGCAGACATGGGTGTTTTCCCTTAACCCCCTTAGCTGGTCTGTTTCTTCCAAATTGGATTTAAGACGTTCCCAGCATAATTTCCGGTTGATACCGGATTCAGCAGACACAGCCCCCACAGGACATCTTTCCACACAGACCAGACATTTGCCCCCATTTTTGTGGATACATAATTCCTTTTCTGTTACAAGAGGACTGTCACCAAGGTCAGCCTCTGTGACCAGGCTTCCCAGGCGGCCAGCACATCCCGAGGGAGTAATGAACTGGGCATTTACCCCGAAACGCCCCAGGCCGGAAATATATCCAAGATGTTTGTGAGACCAGCGGGCCATGAGTTTTTCAGGATCAAAGTTGTGGGTGGCCGGTACCAGGGCAGAAGCAAATCCAAGACCTTGAAAATAGGACTGGACATGCTCACACAGGCTGTTGATCAAGCGATTGGTGGCTTCATAGGCATGTCCCCAATTTCTACATGGAATGGAATCCTTGTGATTCTCCTTTGCCAGATCTTTAAAAAAGGGGACGAAAAAGACTACCACTGTTTTACCCTTGGCTAAAAGGTCCTTGGGAAGAACATGATCATTGGATGCGATTTTGGGAAGGATATCAAAACGATGGTCAGCCCTTGCTGTGGCCACCAGGGGGGCCCGCCAGATATTTTTTTCATTATTTTGTTCAGGATAGTCAGAAACATAGGTTTCAATCAAACCTCTTAAATCTTTGACAGTCATGTTCACTCGTTTAATGCAAGTGCCCGGGATAATTATCCCGGGCATCTATTCATTGTTACAATTTTTCCGTTAATGCAGGGACAACTTCAAAAATATCCCCCACAATACCATAATCACATTTGGTAAAAATTGGCGCATCCTTATCTTCATTTATAGCCACAATCACTTTGGAGGTCTTCATGCCGGCAAAATGCTGGACAGCTCCTGAAACTCCGCATGCAATATAAAGTTTGGGACTTACGGTTTTTCCGGTCTGGCCCACCTGCATGGTATGGGGTGCATAGCCTGCATCCACAGCTGCTCTGGAAGCTCCTACGGCTGCACCAATTTTAGAGGCGCAATCTTCCAGCATCTTATAATTTTCAGCTGCCTTGATGGCCCGTCCTCCGGTAACAATCACCGGAGCTTCAGTAAGATCTATTTTTCCGCCTTCCCCTTTTTTAATCTCCAGAATTTTTACAAGTCCTGGATCTTCCACACCTGGTATAAATTCCAGAATCTCCCCACTGGCTGGGGCAGCTACCGGTTCAATTACATTGGGACGGATGGTGCATAGAAACAAAGGCCCGTTTACCTTCAGGTTTGCAATGATTTTTCCTGAAAAATGGGATTTCTTAACAATTTTATCATCAAGATTAACTGCCACGCAATCGGAAACCAGGGGCTGGTCCATGAGGGATGCAAGTCTTGCAAACAGGTCTTTCCCCTCTGCACTGGCGGTTCCCAGCATAGCAGTGAGATCATATTCCTTAATTGCTGCAGACAAAGCATGGGCAGCAAGATCCGGGCTGCCTGAGCCAATCTTGAGCCCTATAATTTTGTCAGCACCATATTCAGCCAGTTTATCCTTAACCGCTGCCGGGTCGGCATCCAAAACAAGTGCATAGATTTCCTGACCAGCCGCAGCTGTCAAAACACCTAGACTGGTGTCCTTTATCTCATTATTTTCCGTTTCAATTAAAATTCCTGTCCTGGCCATATCCTTTTCTCCTTGTTTTATAAAACCTTTTCATCCTCTTTAAGGATTTTGACAAGTTCAGTTACCTGGTCATCCACAGATCCCTGGAGCATTTTTGCTCCAGATCTTTCAGGCACGGTTTCCAATTTTTCAATGACAACACTGCCGGCTGCTCCATCCACACCAAGGTCAGCCAGATCAATCTCCTGGATCTTTTTTTTCTTGGCCTTCATGATGTCGGGAAACTTGGGATATCTGGGTTCGTTCAGGCCTTTGGTAGCTCCATGGCTGCTTTTAAAGCCTGGGCAGTAAGGGAAGAATCCAGAAACTGATCATCGATTTTCACCAGGATGGCCCTGTGGGCTCCCATGGCCATGGCTCCACGAATTGTTGTAACTGCGGCTGCTTTACCAACCGTGACAATAACAACTTCACCACCCTCTTTTTCCACCAGGCTCACTGCCTCTTCCACCCCGTATTCATCATAGGGGTTGGACACAAATTTGATTTCAGAATCTTCAAATTCTGCATCTCCAGCCAGCTTGATTGAAGCTGCCGTGTCCGGTACATGTTTTAAACACACACAGATTTTCATTTAATTTATTCCTTCTAACTTTTCATCTTTTCATTTTTAGGATCATAAATCGGCATGGTCACAACTTCTGCCGATCTCAAACGACCCAGGATCTCAACATCCATTTTTGTGCCTGGTTTTGCAAACTCAGGTTTTACATACCCCAGGGCAATACTTTTTTCCACCCTGTGGCCGTAACCGCCGGAGGATGTCATACCGATTCTCTCATTATCAAGCATGATGGGGTTATATCCCCAGGCATCGGAATCCTTGGCATCCACAACCAGACATACCAGTTTCAAGGGGATACCAGATTCTTTCTGTTTTTCAATGCCTGATTTACCGATAAACTCCTTGTCCATTTTAACGGTCCAGGACACATTTGTTTCAAGGGGGGTGTGATGGAGAGTCATTTCACTCTTCCAGGCAAGATACCCCTTTTCCAGGCGCATGGAATCCATGGCATGCATTCCGATCATGCGGATATCACTATCAGCACCCGCTTCCATGAGAGCATTGTATACAGCTGTCTGCTGCTGGATGGGATGAAAAATTTCAAATCCCAGCTCTCCCACATAATTCATGCGGTTAACCCTGCATTTGGTCCTTCCCACATAAATCTCCTGGGAAGTGGAAAATTTAAAAGCATCACCGGAGACATCATTATAGCTGGCTTTGGCAAGAACCTCTCGGGATTTGGGTCCTGCAAGTACTAAACATCCCATCTGGTAGGTGATATCTTCCATGGCAACACTTCCATCCTTGGGAAGATTTTCAAGCATCCAGTGCTGATCATGTTTTTTACCCACAGAAGCAGTGACACAGAAAAATTCTTCTTCATTCACCCGGGTAATGGTCATGTCGGATTTAAAATTTCCATTGTGATCCAGCATGGGGCTCAGGGCAATGCAGCCATCTTTTTCCGGTACTTTCTGGCAGGTCATTTTATTGAGCCATGCCTTGGCGCCTGATCCTGAAATCTTTGTCTTGGCAAAACGGGTCAGGTCAATTATTCCCACATGGTTCATCATGTGTTTACATTCATTGGCCACATGCTTGAAAGCATTGGAACGTCTCCAGGAAGGTTCTTCATAGGAATCTTCACCCTTGGGCGGGAAATAATTGGGGCATTCCCAGCCATAATAATCTCCAAATACTGCATTGGCCTGTTTTTGATATTCATAGATGGGGCTGGTTCTGTTGGGTCTTGCCGCATCCCTGAATTCATTGGGATAAATTGTGGAATAAAGTCTTGGATAGGTATCAGCAATTTTTTCCGTATTATATGCCCAATTGGCATGGGAACCATAACGTCTGGAATCCACAGCCCAGAGATCAATTTCCGGCTCACCGTTCATGATCCATCCGGCAAGAAAGTGACCTATGCCGCCTGCCTGGGTGATACCAAAGCTGTAGCCGCAGGCCTGAAAAAAGTTTTTCAGGGGAGCTGCAGGACCCACCAGTGGATCTCCATTGGGGGTATAGGTGATGGGACCGGCGGTCACATGTTTGAAACCTGTATCACCCAGGATGGGAAATCTTTCCATGCCAGCCTCAATACAGTCGGAAATATTATCAATATCCGGGTTGATCTCTTCCTGGGCATAATCCCATGGTACCCCGTGTTTTTTCCACTGCTGGCCATTGGCTTCGTACATTCCCAGGATCAGGGAATCCATTTCCTGGCGGAGATAGATGGACTTATCAGGGTCTCGGACAAGGGGCAGCATTGTGTCTGCATCGGCAATGGCATTGATTTTTTCATAAAGGATATGGGTATGGGCAATGGCAATGGAAGGAATTTCCAGTCCAACCATTTTTGAAACTTCCGGGGCCCAGAGGCCTGCTGCATTGATAACATATTCGCAGGTAATATCCCCTTTATCCGTCTTTACCAGCCATTCTCCCGAGGGTGTTTCCTCAATACTTTTTACCAGGGTATGAAGGTTCATCTCAACCCCGTGCTGCCTGGCACCCTTTGCCATGGCCTGGGTAACTGAGTTGGGATCCACATCACCGTCATCGGGCCAGTACAGACCGCCCAGAAGACCTTCTGTATTCATGAACGGATGCATTTTCCCGATCTCTTCCGGAGTCACATAACTGACATCCAGACCAAGGCAGCGGTTCATTGAGTAGGCATATCCAAGCTCGTCCATGCGGCCGGGGTTGTCAGCAGTACGGATGGAACCTGTGGTATGCCATCCTGAAGGCTGTCCGGTTTCTTTTTCCAGTTCCTTGAAGATTTCAATACTCTTCATGTTTACCTGGGTGCCATAATAATTTGAATGGAAAAAAGACACATTTCCAGCTGCCATCCAGGTGGACCCTGAGGTCAGTTCATGTTTTTCAATCAGGACAACATCATCCTTCCATCCATATTTTGCCAGGTGGTAGGCCACACTGACACCAATGGCACCGCCACCGATAACAACCGCTCTTGCATTGGTTTTCATTTTCTATACATCTCCTTATACTGGGCTGCCACATCCATGACAGCAATGGCCACTGAAGAATGCCAGTTCAAAACACCGGCCTGGATGCCCTTACCTTCAACTGCTTCTGCATATGCGCCAGAGGCTTTTGCTGGATCTGACTGGGAATCCACCCATACGGGTTCAATTTTGTAATCTCCCACTGTGGAATCAATGGTATCCAATGCCATTTGAACAGAAGCCTTAAACTCTTTACCGGTCTGGGCTGAAGGGCCTGTAAATGGTCCCAGTATACCAACTTTAAGAGTTTTACTGGCCGCAAAGCTCTGACCTGCAATCAACATTATTGCCACTACAAAAGCAATAATAACTTTTTTTGTACCCATGAATCTTTCCTCCAAAAATTAAATAAATTATATGATGAAGCCTACACAAACAAGGAATACAATGCACTTATTGTACCAGCCCATCATTGATTATTTAATACAAATCAAATTTTCACCTGATAAGAGCGTAAAACCACTATAAAACTGGAATTATTTTCTAAAAATCTCATAAATTTAAAATTCTATCCAGTTAATTTCCAGGTGATTTTATTTTTAAAAACAGATAAAACAATTCAATTTTTTTGATTTTTACTGTAAATTATTTTTACAGTTTTTACACTATGGCCTGGTTGGAAAAAGATTTCCGGTCTATCTGGTACTTTTTAAGTTTATAATGAAAGGATTGGGGGGACACCCCGAGACTTCTGGCTGCCCTGGCGGCATTTCCCCTGGACTGCTCAAGGGCTTTGCAAATCATCTCTTTTTCATTTACAGCCTGGGTTTCACAAAGACTGGAACCAAAACCTTTTTTTGCTGCTTCAGGTTCCGGGCTTTTGGGCTGGCCTGCATTTCCACCCATGCCATGGACCAGGTCCCGGGAGCCGGCTGCCATGGCATTGAAATTGCCAGCAGCAATATCAGGTCCATGGCCCATGGGATCAGGCCTGCCAACCACGGTATTCTGTCCGCTGGCCAGGGCATTAATTCCATGGGTAAAGCTGAAAATATGGGGGGGCAGATGGGCAAATCTTATGATTTCCCTGCCTCCAACCATATTCATGGCTGCCTCGATAATATGTTCCAGTTCCCGTACATTTCCAGGCCATAGGTATTGGTCAAAAAGATCTGAAACCCTGGAAGAGATCCCTGTAACCCTTTCTCCCAGTTCGTGGTTGTATTTGGATATAAAATACTGAACCAGCCTTGTGAAACCCCCTTTTCTTTCCCGTAAAGGAGGTAGCAGAATGGAAACCACACCCATGCGGTAAAAAAGATCCATGCGCAGGGTTCCTGTCTGGATAATTTTCAGGGGTGGTTTGCTTATGGAAGATAAAATTTTAACATCCAGATCAGTTTCAATAAGGGAACCCAGCTTTCTCACCTTTTTTTCCTGGACAACCCTGAGAAGTTTGGCCTGGAGGGTCTGGGGCATGGAATCCAGCTCATCCAGAAAAATGGTTCCTCCGTTTGCCTGCTCAAACAGCCCCCTTTTATCGATGGCTCCTGTAAAAGAACCCTTTGAGGTGCCAAATAAGATTCCCTCCAGCAGATTTTCCGGGATGGCTGCACAATTTATGGGGATAAAGGGCTTTTTATTTCTGTGGCTGTGATTGTGAATTGCCTGGGCAAACAACTCCTTGCCAGTACCGGTCTCTCCGGAAATCATGATGGCTGACGGAGAATCAGAAGCCATTTTTGCGATGCGGATGGCATTGAGCATTTCAGAATCAGAAGCGATGATATCCTTAAAAGAAAACCGGGTGCCGTTTCCAGGCTTTCTCCTGGGTGATGCCTTGATGTCAGGAACCATGATCTGTTCAAGGTGCTGATAATCCTTGGAAAAATTAATGGCGCCAATGAGTTTTTCACCCGTGTACAAAGGAAATACATTGGAGATAATATTTGACACCCTGCCCAGGCGGGTCCGATATACAATGGTTTCATTGATAATGGGTTGGCCCGTGGCCAGACATCGCATGGTGGGACTTGTCCTGTCCGTCAACTGATACAGGTCTGTAATCTTGCTGCCAATGGCATCTTCCCTGCTGAAATCATCAATCTTTCCCTGGGTATCATTACAGAAAACAATTTTCCCGGAAATATCAGAAATCACAACCCCTTCATGGAGGGAAGACAGAACCCTGAAAATATCAATATCATCAAAATTATCAAAATAATTGTAATTTCAGACTATTACAAAAATAAAGCATATCCCGGCGGGATATAAACAGAACCTGGCACAGAACATGCAGCTTTACATGCAGTTTTATTTAAAAGGACCTCAGCTTATTTCATTTGAGGCCCTTAACAACCAATAAATCAGCAATCAGGGAGAAAAAAAGGCAATGAATTTTTTTCAATATTTTTCACAAAATGAAATGGAACAGGTTCACGAGGCCACTTTGATGGTATTGGAAAAAACCGGCCTGGATTTCAATTATGAGCCTGCATTGGCCTTGTTTGCCAAAGCTGGATGCAAAGTGGATGGCCAGCGGGTTTATTTTCCCGGGAACCTTGTGGAAGCGCAGATAAAAAAAGCCCCTTCCCAATTCACCCTTTACGCTAGAAATTCTGAAAAAAATGTGACCATTGGCAAAGACCATATCGCTTTCATACCCTGCTATGGCACCCTGAGCATCGGAGCCCCTGAAATGGCTGTAAACACTGCTGCCACAGCCCAGATGGGACGATTTTACAATCTTCCGGTCCGGGGCGGTGGTGCCCTTACCGATGCCAAACAGGTAGATTCCCAGGCAGCCTATGAATCCATGATGAGCATGATGATGGCCACTCTAAGCGGCATCAATTTTGTCCTGCACTCAGCCGGTATTCTAGAAGGATATATCACAGCCTCCTATGAAAAATTTATCATTGACTCTGAAATACCCCCTCCAAGGGATTGCTCAGGATTGAGGGACGGTTTCCCTCTCCAGGAGATTATCGGATTCATTTGTGCGACCAGTGCGGAGAATGCGCTGAGGTCTGCCCGGTGGAAGCAATCACCTTTGAAAATGGAGTCTGGCTCATTGACGAAGATGTTTGTATTGCCTGCCATGAATGCGTGGAGGCATGTCCCAAAGATGTCATGATTATCAACCCTGAAACCGATATTCCGGCCAAGTGCATACTTTGCGGTGAATGTGCAGAAATCTGTCCCAGACAGGCCATTGAAATCAGACAAACAGCTGCTGCAGGAGAAGGCAAATGATACATGGATATGCAGGCACTATTTTACGGATTGATCTTGGCAGCGAGCAAATTATCAAGGAGCCTCTAACTGAAAAAATGTGCGAGGATTTCATCGGTGGCAGGGGATTTGTGACAAAGACCCTGTATGAAGAACTCTTACCAGGCATTGACCCCTTTGATGAAAAAAACCTGTTTATCATTGCCACAGGACCTTTGTCCGGCCATCTGCTGCCAGCCAGCGGAAAAACCCATTTTGGCTGCAAATCCCCGGCCACAGGAGGGTATGCCGACTCCAACATGGGGGGGCACTTTGGCCCGGCCCTGAAATATGCAGGATATGACATGGTCATTCTCACGGGCAGGGCAGAAAAACCTTCCATCCTTGTCATTGAAGATGAAAAAATCGAGCTGAGAAAAGCAGATCAATACTGGGGCAAAGGCTCCCTGATCTGTGAAGAACTGCTGAAAAAACCTGGGACGATATACTTAAAATTTCCGAAAAGGTCTGGACCCTTACCCGGCTGATCTCTGCCCGGGAGATTGAAAATTTTGGCAGACAAATGGATTATCCCCCTGCCAGATTTTCTGAAG
>NBML01000090.1 GCA_002085465.1 Desulfobacteraceae bacterium 4572_89
CTGATTTCATCCATGCTTTCCACTGCTGCCTCCCGGCCTTTGTTGGGGTCTGCTCCGGCCCCAAGACCCTGGGTCAGATTTTTCCCCAGCTGGATTTTTATCTCTGCCTTGGATAATTCAAGGGCCTGGGCATCGGTATTGGCAACAATGAATTTTACGCCCTTGAGTTTAGCATCAATCATGTTGTTTACTGCATTACCTCCTGCACCACCAACACCGATAACCTTGATTTTTGCCGAGTTGTTGTTTTCCACATAAGAAAAAGTCATACCCACCTCCCTAAGAGTTATATAATATTTTTAAACCATTGTTTCATTCGTGTTAAAATGCTGCTTAAACCTTGTGTGTTTGTGTCCTTAAAATCAATTTTACAGCTGGCATTGCTGCCGAAAATTACAAGACCCACCCCTGTTGCATAGGCTGGATTCTTCACAATATCCTTTAGTCCCCCTACTTTATTGGGTTCACCAATTCTGACGGGTACGTTAAAAACTGTTTCAGCAATTTCAGAGATTCCGTCCATCACTACGCTGCCGCCGGTAAGTACAAAACCTGCCGGGAATGAATTTTCAAGGCCGTTGGAAAACAGTTCTTTTTTCAACAGAGAAAAAATTTCTTCCACCCTGGGTTCAAGAATTTCTGCCAGAATTCCCTTGGACAGTTTTTTGGGTGCCCTGCCACCCACGGCAGGTACCTCAATGGTGGACCCGGCCTTAACATTCTGGGGAACACAGGTTCCATGTTCTATTTTGATTTTTTCCGCTTCAGGCAGGGGAGTTCTGAGCCCTATGGAAATATCATTGGTCAGGTTGTGGCCGCCAACGGTAAGTTCATAGATAAATTTAACATTATTATCCTTAAACAGTGCAAGATCAGTAGTCCCCCCGCCCATATCCGCCAGTACGCAGCCTAGTTCCTTTTCTTATCGATTACCCTTTCCACATCGTTTTCCATTATTTCCCGTCCCTTGATGGCAATTATGCCATGGCTGTTAAAACCTTTGACATGGTTTCCGGCAATCCCAACATAAACAGATGAAATATCGCAGCCAGCCATTAGTTCGGCTTCTTCGATTGCTTTTCGTATGGAGTCAACCGTGGACTCTATGTTCACCACAGATCCCTTGCGAAGACCTGTGGACGGATGGGAGCCCACGCCGATGATGTTTATTTCATCATCCATCATCTCCCCTACAACCGCAGTGATTTTGGTTGTTCCGATGTCCAGACCTACGATTATATTTTCAGTTCCCTGCAAAATTAAACCCCCTTTTCTAGATTGTTGTGCAGAGCATCATTATCTTTTATTTTGACAAATACTTTTTCAACATCAAAAAGATCCATGGCGCTGATGGTTTTATCGGGAAAATTTTTATCTATATAGGTGCTGATTTTTTCTGCCTTTTTCTGTTTTTCTTCGAATCGGTTAAAACCCAGTTTTATGGGTATGATATCCTGGATACTTATTGGATTTCCATTGTAGATATTTTTTGTTTCTATTGTGATCCCTGTATTTTCGTCCCCCATGATTCTTGAGACATGGCCAAATCCCCGGATCTTCAGAAAATCCATTATTGAGTTGAATAATGGCCCTTCAAAGAGATAGCGACTGTCAACACAGGTGAGATCCACCCCGGATATAACAGGCAGAAAATTGAGGCGATCCATTTTGGGGTCATACTCTTTAAAGGGTTGTCCCTGGGTATTGATGATAATATCTGCAAGGTTTTCTATATTCACAATGGCCAGGGGCTCATGTTCAACAATCTCCACTACAAGGGTTGAAAAAAGAGAACGTTTGACGGTCGCCTCTGCAATCCACGGATGATTGCTGATTTTTTTTTCAATGACAGTCGTATTGATTTTAAACAGATTTGCTGGTTCTGCCAGTCCTGCAAGTTGTAATAACTCATTTTTCATAAGCCTTCTATTTCCTGAAATATCAATCTTTTCTATGGAGAAAAATGGACTCTGAGTAATTGCATCATTGCCCCAGATTGCTCCAAGACTCATAAGGATAAACAGGAAAAAGCCCAGAAGATATTTCATGCCTGATTTTCCAGAAATCCTGGTGTTTTTTTTCCGGGGGCTGCCAGGTTCTGGTTTGTACCTGTTCTGTTTGTTGTTTTTATTCACCAATTACCTTTACTTCTGTTTCTAATTTGATTTTATATTTTTCAAATACGGTTTCCTGTACCATATTTTTCAGGGCCAGGATGTCTTCACACCGTGCATTGCCTTCATTTACTATGAAATTGGCATGGAGATCTGAAATCCGGGCACCATTGATCTGTTTGCCTTTTAAACCAGCTCGTTCAATCAGTTTTCCTGCCGGGTTTTCTGGGGAAGGATTTTTAAAGAAACAGCCTGCGCTTGCCTGGGACACAGGCTGGCTGGTGTTTTTAATTTTCAGGTTCTTTTCAAAGTTTTTCTTCACAATTTCAGGATCTGTTTTTTTAAGGCTTAGAACCGCCCCCAGGATAATCATATTGTGAGTCTTAAGCTGGCGGTAGGAAAATTCCAGGTCTTTTTTTTCAATGGTCTGGAATTTTAAAGTACTGGAGTTAATGAGGTCCAAGGATATGATTGCCTGGGAAATGTCCCTGGATGGTGTTCCCGCATTCATATAAATTGCCCCGCCAAGTGTTCCGGGTATGCCTGCAGCAAACTCAAGCCCGGAAAGGCCATTGTCCAGAGCCAGTCTGCAGATTGTTGAGAGTCGCTCTCCTGCATCTGCTTTAATTTGTATTGTGTTTTCGCCTGTAATGTCCTCTATAATACTTGGAGAAGATTTTAATTTTTTTAGAACAATTACAAGCCCCCTGATCCCTTTGTCAGAAATCAGGGTATTGGTACCGCCCCCAATAATGGTAATGGGAAGATCTTTTTCTCCGGCTGCCCTGAGAAGGGCCTTCAGGGTCTGTCTGTCCCTGGGCTGGGCAAGCAGATCTGCCAGTCCACCCACCCTGAAGCTGGTATATCTGTCCAGGGGTTCCCTGGACAAAAGTTCAAAGGCTTTCTGAAGGTCTGTATGTATTTTGTCCGCTGTCATGGGTTTTTTATAATATCTCCACCAGTTTCTCTCCAAGGGTATATATGTCGCCTGCTCCCAGAGTCAGGACCATGTCGCCATTTTTTGCCTTGTGGGTGATCATGGACAGGGCCTGGGTAAAGTCCGGTGCAAAGGAAACATCTTTATGACCATGGGCCATGATTCCCTGGCACAATGATTGTGAATCAACTCCTGAAATAGGGGTTTCACTGGCCGCATAAATGGGCAGAATAATCAATATGTCTGACTGGTAAAATGATCGGGTGAACTCATCAAGCAGGGCCTGGGTCCTTGTATATCGGTGGGGCTGGAAAACAACTATTATGCGCTTGTCCTTATAGCTTTCCCTGACAGCCGTCAGGGTGGCCATGATTTCAGTGGGATGGTGGCCATAATCATCCATGACCATGATGCCTTTTTTTTCTCCTTTATTATGCTGGCCTGCAATGTTCAGATTTATCTCACCCAGACACACATCGTGGTGAAATACAGAGAACTGGCTTTTGCCTTCCTGTAAGCTGATATCCCGGGCCTGGAGATCTGACTGGGCTGTCATGCCGAAGGTGGTGTATCTTACATGAATTCTGGGGAGGATGTCCTGGATATGTTCATTGTCCAGGCAGAGAATGGCAAGGCCGTAAAAGGGGACTGAATTGATAAATTTGACAAAATTATCCTTGATATCTTCAATATCTTTATAAAAATCAAGATGTTCAAGATCAATATTGGTCACAGCTGCAATGGCCGGGGCATATTTCAGGAAAGACCCGTCACTTTCATCTGCCTCGGCAACTATAAATTCTCCGCTGCCATGGAGAGCATTGGTGTCAAGCCCCTGGAGCAGCCCTCCGATGATCACTGTTGGGTCAAGACCTGCATGGTTGAGGATCTGGGCGATCATGGAGGTTGTGGATGTCTTGCCATGGGCCCCTGAAATTGCAATGGAGTATTTAATCCGCATAAGTTCGGCCAGCATTTCAGCCCTGGGGATAATGGGGATTCCCATCTGCTTTGCCTGTACCACTTCCGGGTTTTCCAATGCAATGGCAGAGGAGGTGACAATGACATTGGCATCCGTGATTTGACCCTTGCCGTGGCCCTGGAAAATTCTGGCTCCCTTTTTTTCAAGCCTCTGGGTAATGTGGGAGAGTTTCAGGTCTGAGCCGGATATTCTGTATCCAAGGCTTAATAACAGTTCTGCAATCCCGCTCATACCGATACCACCGATGCCGACAAAATGGATATGATAGTTGCTCTGATACATGGTTACACCCCTATATCCTTTGTGTTTAAAATTGTTTTAGCTATGATTTTGTCAGCATCCGGCATGGCAAGCTGTTTAAAGGCAGCTGACATTTTTTTGAGCTTTTTTTTATCATTTCTGAGTGCCTGGATCGTTTCTTTTAGCAGGTTGCCTGTCAGGTCCTGGTCGGCAATGACAATGGCAGCACCCTTGTCAGCCAGGATTTTTGCATTATAAGTCTGATGGTCATCTGCAGCATGGGGGTAGGGTACAAAAATAGCTGGCACCCCTTTGATGCTCAATTCTGAAATAGTACCGGCCCCTGCCCGTGTTATAACCAGGTCAGCCATGTCTTGAATGGCTGGCATATCATGGAAAAAAGCATGTACCTTGGCATTTATTTTTAAATGGCGGTAGAACTCCTGAATATGGGATACATCCTTTGTGCCGGTCTGGTGAATAATATGAAGACCCTGGGTTTTATCCATGAGTTTTACAGCCCTGGTAAAAGCCTGGTTAATACTGGTTGCGCCCTGGCTGCCTCCGGTGACAAGAATGGTGAAATCATTGGGGTTGACATCAGTCATCAAAGGCTTTGCCTTTGTCTGTCCCGGGCTTTTTCTATGGACCGAGTTTTTTCTACGTATAGGATTGCCCACATATCTTGTCTTGGGGTTACGATCCATCCCCTTTGTGGTTTCAAAGGCTGTAAAGATAATATTGGCAAACCTTGCCAGTAGGCGATTGGTAATGCCTGGTATTGAATTCTGTTCCTGAATTGCTGTAGGGATTCTCATCATCCATGCCGCCAGCACAACGGCAAAGGATGAAAATCCACCAACACCCAGCACAAAGTCTGGTTTGAATTTTGCTAAAATAATCAGTGACTGAATCAGGCTGACAAGAATAATGGCTGTGGAAAAGATTTTGGTAAAAATACTGCCGCCTTTGATGGGCCTGGAAATGATAGATTTATGGGCGAATCCATAGGTTTTTAAAGTGGATATTTCAAAAGGTGATCCTGTACCCACAAAGAGTATCTGGGAATAAGGGCTTTCTGCATTAAGGGCCTGGGCAACGGCAATGCCCGGGAACAGGTGGCCCCCTGTTTTCCCGCCGGCAATAATGAGATTGATTTTATTTTTCATTTTTACTGGACGCCCCTATGTTCATTAAAATTCCCATGGCAGCCATGTTAATCACCAGGGAAGTGCCGCCATAACTGATAAACGGCAGGGTAAGCCCCTTGGTTGGCAGCGCACCTAAAGCAACACCCGTATTGATAATTACCTGAATACCAATGTATAAGGTAAGACCTGCTGCAGTGATAGTACCAAAATTTGTTTTTGCATTTTTGGCGATCTGGGTTCCTGTGATAAGTATCATGGTATAAAGACCGAGAATTACAATGATGCCCAGAAGCCCCAGTTCTTCTCCAATAATGGAGAAAATAAAATCTGTATGGGGTTCTGGGAGATAGTGCATTTTCTGGATTCCCAATCCAAGGCCTTTGCCGAAAAGGCCTCCTGACCCAATTGCCTTTAAAGAATTGGTGATCTGGTACCCGGTATTATAGGGATCATCCCAAGGGTTCATAAAGGTCATGATTCGCAAAAGGCGGTATTCAACCTTGTAAACCAGAAAATAGACAATGGGGATTACCAGGGGCAGTGGACTTAGCAGATGAATTATTTTAACGCCTCCGACAAACATCATGCCCCAGCAGATTATACCCAGAACCACCATGGTTCCGAAATCAGGCTGCATAATGACTAAACCTGCAAAAAGGCCGTAGATAATCAGATGGGGGATGAATCCAATTGAAAAATTTTCAATCATTTCATGTTTTTTAGCCAGGGAATATCCCATGAAAATGATAATTGCCAGTTTTGAAAATTCAGCGGGCTGGAAGATAAAACCACCAAGGTTCAACCAGCGGTTGGCACCACCTGCCTCGACATTCAGGGCCGGGAAAAGTACAGCAATTAACAGGGCAAGGGATGCCAGCAGTATGATATATGCAAAACTCCTGTAAAGTCTGTGGGGAAAAGAGGCTGCCACAAACATTACACACAGGCTTATTCCGAAAAACATGACCTGTCTTTTCATGTAATAGAACAGATTGTTATGATCTTCCATGCTGATGGAAGATGAGGCCGAATACACCATGATAATGCCAATTCCGGAAAGCAGCAGTACCGGAAAGAGAATTCGCTTTTCACTGAAAAAGGGGTGGAGGGAATGGGGCAATGGTTTATCCATTCTCAATTCCTTTATCAGGTTTGGCGCCAGATTTATTATTGGTTCTATCTGGCAATTCATTGGCTGATTTGTCATCTGGTTTGTCAGCTAATTTATTCACAATAGCAATAAAATCATCTCCCCTGGCCCCATAGTTTTCATACCAGTCAAAACTGGCGCATGCCGGGGACAGCAAGACTATATCTCCGGTGCAGGCTGCTTCATGGGCCGATATTACAGCGGCTTCCATGGATTTTGCCGGTATAACCCTGCAGATGTTTTTGAATGTATCCTTTATATGGCTGGTTGCTTCGCCAATGGCAATGATCTGGTTTACACTTTTGGTGACCCATGGGATGAGCTGGGAAAAATTTGTGCTTTTTTCCCGTCCCCCCAGTATCAGGATGATATTTTTTTTAAAGGATTCAAGGGCCCGGATAACCGCGTCCACGTTGGTGGCCTTGGAATCATTATAAAAAGTTATTTTGTTTATTTTTCTAACAAAGGCCATGCGGTGGGGGAGGTTTTTAAATTTTGTCAGGGCCTGGGAAATTCCTTTTATACTGCCATTTGCAATCAGGGTTGCCAGGGCTGCAGCGGCAATGTTTTCCTTATTATGGATGCCGGGCAGCTCATTTAGTCCAGAGATGTTAATTTTTTCCAGGCCTTTTTCAGTCATGAGCTGGATACTCTCTTCCAGGACCAGGGCTTCCGGGCAAAAGGAAGAATTTTTTCCAGATGATTCCCTGAAGCAGGAACCTGGAAGAGAAGAAAAACCAGATATTTTGGATGAAATTGTATGGGTCCAGATATCAAATCCCTCAATGGCCTGGTTGATGACTGCTTTGTCATCATTGGTCTGGTTCTTGAATATCCCCCATTTGGATCTGGCATAGTCCTGGATACTTTCATATCGATCCAGATGGTCCTCGGCCACATTAAGCAAAATTGCCACATCTGGTTTAAAGTTTTTGCTGAGATCCAGCTGGAAACTGGAAATTTCTGCCACAATTACATCAACATCTCTGTCCTCCATCAGGTATTCAACAAGGGGGATGCCTATATTGCCCCCCATAAATGTAGAGATTCCAGAGGCTTCCAGCATATCTCTGATCAGTGTGGTTACGGTTGTTTTCCCATTGGTTCCGGTGATGGCAATAACAGGGGTTTTGTTATAAAGGGTGAAAATATCCAGTTCCCCGGTAATGGGAGTCCCCTTTTGGGCTGATGTTTCAATAAAGGCGTTATCCAGAGGGATTCCAGGACTGACAATGATGGCATGGGCGTTATCAAAGATTTCCTGGTCATGGAACCCGATTTGAGTTTTAATGCCCAGATCATTGAGAAATGTTGCAGCTTCTTTTTTTGAGGAATCTATATCTGTGGCTATCACTTCTTTGCCTTTCCAATGAAGAAAACAAGCCATGGACAGGCCTGAACGGCCCAGCCCCACCACCAGATAATATTTTTTACAGCTCATTTCCACGTGATCTGCCTTAATCCTACCTTATCTTTAAAGTGCTTAATGAAATTAATGCCAGGGTAATGGCGATGATCCAGAATCTGACAATAACCTTGGATTCATGCCAGCCTTTTAGCTCAAAATGATGGTGCAGAGGCGCCATCCTGAACATACGTTTTCCTTTTGTTATTTTAAAATAGGAAACCTGGATAATAACGGACAAAGCTTCTATTACAAAAAGCCCACCCACAATCAGCAGCAGGATTTCCTGTTTGGTGACCACTGCAATGGTGCCCAGTATGGCTCCCAGGGGAATGGACCCGGAATCTCCCATAAAAACCTGGGCAGGATGGGCATTGAACCAGAGAAAACCAAGGCCTGCCCCGGCCAGAACGCCGCAGATTACCGTTATTTCTCCTGCTGATTTAATATGCCGTACATGGAGGTAATCGGCAATATGGATGTGACCTGCTACATAGGCAAAGATCATATAGGTAACACTGGCAACAATATACGGGCCTATGGCAAGGCCGTCCAGACCGTCTGTAAGGTTAACGGCATTGGAGGTTCCCACGATTACAAGGCAGGCAAAGGGAATATAATAAATTCCAAGGTCAGGTGAAAAATCTTTTAAAAAGGGAAAGGTCAGGGTGGTATTGAAATCCGGGCATTTGTAAATCAAAAAACTTATGATCAGGCCAAATATGATCTGAATGCTGAATTTTCCAATTGCTGTAAACCCCATGTTTCTTTTTTTGACCTGCATAAGATAATCATCAAAAAAACCGATAAGTCCGAAAAGCATAATCGTTAAAAGCAGGATGGAAACATAATGGTTGTTCAGGTTTGCCCAGAGAATAGTGGCCATGAAAATCGAAAAAAGAATAAGTATCCCGCCCATGGTAGGGGTGCCCTGTTTTTCCATGTGAGACTTTGGCCCGTCCGTCTGAATTATCTGGCTGCTTTCAGGGACATAGGCAGCATAGCAAAATTTTCTTCTGTCAGTACTTGCACGCCTCTCATTTTCAGGGATAAGATTTCTCATGAAACTCCTTTTTTGGTTCTAAACTGATTTTCCATGTCTGAAATAATGGTTTCCATGGCCATCCCCCTGGAACCTTTTAAGAGTAACCAGTCACCTTTTCCTGCATGGTGTAAAGCATGCCGGCCTATCTCTTTTTTTGTTCCCCAAAATATTTTGTCCTTTGAAATTCCATTTTCAAGGGCGCCTTCCATGATATGGGCCACTTGTTTGCCAAATAGATACAATCTGGCTATTTTAATCTCGGCAACAAGGGCTCCAATTTTTTGGTGCAACCGAATGGAGTCCTTTCCAAGCTCCAGCATATCTCCGAGAATGGCAATGGAGTTTTTCCCCTTTGACATCAGGCCCAGGGTTTTCAGGGCCTGGGTCATGGATTCTGGATTGGCATTATAGGTGTCATTGATCACATTGATTCCATTGGGAAGCCGGCTTATCTCCATCCGGCCTGAAACCGGGGTAAAGGCCAGAAGTCCTGCCCTGATCCCCTGGTCTGAAATACCGGCAATCCTGGCTGCGGTTATGGCGGCAAGGGCGTTGTTTACCATAAAAGGGGCAGGAGAACCAATGGAATATGGGGATATTTTTTGGTCTGTCAGGAAAAATTTTGTGGTTTGCCCTGATATTTTGATGTCACAGGCCTCTGTGGCCAGGCGGTTTTCTGATTTCAGGGTAGAATTGATTTGGGTATTGTTTCCAGAATTGTTTCCTGAAAAGGTTTTAGAATTAATCTCTGAACCGAAAAACAGAATATCAATAATATTTTTATTTTTCTTTGCAAGGGTTTCCAATATTGTTTTCCTTGGATCGTCTGCAAAGAGTATGGCGATACTGTTTTCCCTTACATGTTCAAAAATTTCAGCCTTTGCCCTGGCCACATTGTCCATATTTTTCAGTCCCTTCAGATGGGCACCCGAGGTGTTGGTTATTATGGCAATGTCTGGGCAGGCTATTTTTGAAAGCCTTGAGATCTCATTGGGATGGTTCATGCCCATTTCAATGATTGCCCATTCATGTTCATGGGACAGTTTCAGCAGAGTCAGGGGCATGCCTATTTCATTGTTGAAATTTCCCTTGGTTGCCAGGGTATGGAATCGGGTTTTAAATATTTCCTGGGTGATCCTGCGTGTGGTAGTTTTTCCATTGGACCCGGTAATGGCAATCAGTTTTACCTTTGAGCGAAGCCTTTGATATCTGGCAAGAAGTCCAAGTGCCTCAAGGGTGTTTTCAGTTTCAAAAAGGATAATTCCCTTTTGTTCCATTTTTTTGACAACATGGGCCGCCAGGGTTTTTGGATATCCTTTTTCAACAACAAAACCCTGGATTCCTTTTTTAAAGAGATCCATGATGAATTGGTGCCCGTCAAAATTTTCTCCTTTCAGGGCAAGAAAGAGTTGATTGGGGGCAATGGTACGGGAATCGGTATCAATGCCGGCAAATTTGTGTGAGGGTGTAAGGCTGTTCATTACTGGTTTTCGTGCCAGGGCATCGGACAGGTCTGTAAGGCTCCATTCAATGGGGGTAAAACGCTTTTCAAATTTCCTGGCAGCATTTTTCAACTCTTCTGCATCATCAAAGTGGATAATGCCTGTATTGGTAATCTGGTAGGTTTCATGGCCTTTGCCTGCCGCAATTATGATATCAGATGGTCTTGAGATAAGGACAGCCATTTCCAGGGCTTTTTTCCGGTTTACTTCTTTGAAATATCCCTTTTTCTCTGGGGAATTGGTAAGGGCTGCTAAATCCAGTTCATTTATATTTTCTGTTTGGATGCCTTCAACAATATCCCTGACAATGGCTTCAGGAGATTCACTCCTGGGATTGTCCGAGGTTGCAATGGCAACATTACTGTATTTGCAGGCTATTTTCCCCATGATACCTCTTTTGGTGCGGTCCCGGTCTCCACCGCACCCGAACACGGTGATTATCCTGGCAGGTGCAAGCTTTGTCAGGGTTTCCAGGATGGATTCAAGGGCATCAGGCGTGTGGGCATAGTCTACAAATATATGCCGATTGATATTGTTGTGGATTTTCTCAAGCCTGCCCGGGACACAACCCAGGGCTTCAATTCCCTGTTGGATTTTTTCCTTGTCAATGTTAAGGGCCAGGGCAGCCCCTGAAGCACAGAGAATGTTTTCAAGATTGAATCTGCCGGTTAAAGAGGACTTGAGAAAAAACTGGCTTCCTGAAAGAGAAATGTTGCCGGACAATCCATTGATATCATTTGTAAAATCAATGGCTGATACATGCGCCGGCCTGGTGTGACTTGGTTCTATGTGATTTGGTTCGGTGGGATTTGGTTCGGTGTGACTGACCAGAATCTTGGGACATGAAATGGAGTCAGCCAGCATTTTACCCCTGGCATCATCCATGTTAATGACAGCAGGAGCGGTTTTGCTCTGGCTGCTGGAACCTAAAAAATCTGTAAAGAATCTTTGTTTGCAAAGGAAATATTCATCCATTGTCCCATGGTAATCCAGGTGGTCCTGGGTCAGGTTGGTATAAATACCTGCATCAAATTTACATCCATCCACCCTGAACTGGTCAAGACCGTGGGAGGAGACTTCCATGATGACATGGGTTACACCGGCCTGTTTCATCTTGAAAAGTGCTTTTTGAAGCTCAATGGCACCGGGTGTGGTAATGGGGCTGTCAAAGGTTTTCCCCTTGTACCGGATATTGATAGTGCCAATCACTCCGCAAATGAATCCGCAGGCATTGAAAATGCTTTCCAATATCCAGGAAGTAGTCGTTTTCCCGTTGGTTCCGGTTATGCCCACCAGGATCATGTCCTTTGAGGGTTGGCCGTAGAAATTTGCAGCAACAATGGATGTGGCTTTTCTGGAATTTTCCACAAGGATTATATTGGGGAAATTGTCTTGATTGCCTGTGTTTAATTGGCTTTGGGGTTTTTCCTGGGCAATTACAGCTGCTGCCCCATTTTCAACGGCCTGGTCAATATAGTCATGGCCATCAACTGAATATCCTTTGACCGCAAGGAAAAGGTCTCCCGGCTTAATATCCTGGGCCCGGGAACTGATGGATGAAATTTCAATTGTGAGTGCAGATTCCAAAACAGAATTTTTGTCTTTCAGGGCGCAGCCTTTAATTA
>NBML01000091.1 GCA_002085465.1 Desulfobacteraceae bacterium 4572_89
TAACTACTTACTTTTATTTACTTTTTAATGATTTAAAACGGTTTCCTAATCCATGTGCGCAAGTTCGATTCTTGCCGGGGGTACCACCCACAAAGCCCTAAAAATCATGCCAAACAAATTAATCAGACCTGAATTATTAGCACCGGCTGGAAATCTCGAAAAACTTGAAATTGCTGTTCACTATGGAGCCGATGCTGTATACCTTGCTGGAAAAGATTTCAGCTTGAGAAATTTCTCAGGAAATTTCACAGACTCAGAGCTGGAAAAGGCTATACACTTTGCCCATAAAGCAAATGTAAAAGTTTATCTGGCATGCAATATTTATTCAAGGAATCATGAACAACAGCAGATCAAAAATTTCCTGAGCAAAGTGAATCATATCAACCCCGACGCAATTATTATTTCAGATCCCGGAATTATTATGCAGGCCAGGAAGATTATTCCCCATATTGATATCCATTTAAGCACCCAGGCCAATACAACTAATTTTAATACCGCTCTGTTCTGGCAGAAGTTGGGTATTATGCGGGTGAACCTGGCCAGGGAATTATCTTTAAAAGAGATTAAAGACATCACAAAGAACATCCAGATAGAAACTGAAACCTTTATTCACGGAGCCATGTGCGTCTCCTATTCCGGCAGATGCCTGCTGAGCAATTTTTTATCCAACCGTGACAGCAATCGAGGACTTTGCAGCCATCCCTGTAGATGGAAATATTCTGTTGTTGAAGAATTACGTCCTGATAAATTTCTTCCCATAATGGAAGATTCCAGGGGATCCTATATTTTCAATTCAAAAGACCTGTGTATGATTGATCATATCCCTGAATTGATTAATGCAGGGATCTCCTCCCTGAAAATAGAAGGGAGAATGAAAGGCATCAACTACCTGGCCTCGGTAGTCAAAACCTATCGAAATGCCATTGATGCCTATATGGCAGATCCAGAATCCTACAGAACCGATAAAGCCTGGCAAAAAGAACTTTTCCAGATTTACCACAGAGACTATTGCACTGGGTTTTATTTTAGCAACCCAGATGAACAAGCCCCTAATTACGAAAATATCCACCAGGGTAAAATTCACAGCTTTATCGGCAAAATTCTGGCCTGTTTTGATGAGAACCGTTACCTTATTGAAATAAGAAATAAAATCAGCCTTGCAAACAGGGTTGATATCCTTACCCCCAAAGGCCCTGCCCTGGAATCAGATATATTGGAATTATCTGACCCGGACGGGAATCCCATTGATAATGCCCAGCCCAACACAAGGGCGATAATGCAGCTAGCCCATTCATTCCAGCCCAACGATATTATTCGCAAAATATAAAACACTACTACTTTTTAGTCATTCTTAGTTTGACTTTATCTTGTCATTTTTGTAAATTGAGCCGATATTGGATTTTTATGTTGGAAAATTTTTACCTTTCCGAAGATAAACCTTTCAGGAGATTTAATATGTTTGATGACGACGAAACCCTGCAAATGTATATTGAAGAATCGCTGGATCATCTTGGTGATATTGAAAGCGACCTCTTAACCATAGAGGAGAGCGGAGAAAACATAGATCTGGATTTGGTAAATAATGTTTTCCGAGCAGCCCACTCAGTAAAAGGCGGTGCCGGTTTTATGGGGTTAACCACCATAAAGGATCTTGCCCATCACCTTGAAAATGTCCTGGGTATGATTCGAAACAAAGAGTTGATACCCGATTCAACCAGGATCAGTGTTCTTTTAAAAGGATTTGACGAGCTTGAAAATCTATTAAACAACATAGAAACCAGCAATGAGGTTGATGTATCTGACCATATTGCAGCCCTTGAAAACACAGCGAAATCAAATGATTCCCAAGAAAAACAGGATATTTCCTCTGAAATGGTTGATATTGTCCTCCAGGACGGTAGAATTTTTCAACAGATTTCGCTATCCGAAATAAAAAAACACGAATCTGAGGGGAAAAACCTTTTTCTTGTTGAATATGACCTGATTAAGGATATTCATCAAAGGGACAAAAATCCCATTGAACTGATTACCAGTCTCCTGAAAACCGGTATAATTGTTGATTGTCGCCTGGATTTTGAATCTATTGGCAGCCTTACCGATATGGATGGTCCAGGCAGAATTCCCTTTCAGGTACTTTTTGCTTCCATTCTTGAATATGATATGACTGAAACCTTTTTTGACATTAACAAAAAATATATCCATGCCATTAAAAAAGAGATGCTTACTCCCTCTTTAAATATTGAACCAGGGAATCAACTTACTGCCATGCCTTTGTTAGAAGAATCCACAGCTCAGATTCAATCTGCTGCTGTCCCAGCCTCCTCTGTGGATATTCCTGTTGCAAATACGGTCCAGTCAAACCAGACCCAGTCAAACCAGGCTCAATCAAACCAGGCAAAGTCAAGGCCTGTTGTTGAAAGCAAAACACCTCAAGCTGCTAATGTGGCTGCAAAAAAAACACCCAAAACTATTTCTTCTGAAAAAGATCCACACCTGAGCACAAAAACCCAGACATCGTTAAGGGTAAATGTGGGTCTGCTTGATACCTTAATGACCCTTGCAGGAGAACTTGTTCTAAGCAGAAATCAATTGCTCCAGGGAATAAACTCCACAAATACAAAGGCAACTGAACTATCAAGCCAGCGCATTGACATGATCACTTCGGAACTGCAGGAAGCGATCATGAGGACCAGAATGCAGCCCATTGCCAATATCCTGAATAAATTCACCCGAGTAGTAAGGGATCTTTCCCAGCAGTTAGGGAAATCAATTGAACTGGAGATTGAGGGCAAGGAGGTTGAACTGGACAAAACCATTCTTGAAGCCATCAATGACCCCTTAACCCATCTGGTAAGGAACTCTGTCGACCATGGGATAGAGACCCCCCTTGAAAGGGAACAAATGGGCAAAAACGGTACTGGAACGTTGACATTAAAAGCATTCCATGATGCCGGACAGGTTAATCTTGTCATCTCAGATGACGGAAGGGGTCTTGACCCTGACAAAATAGCAAACTCTGCTATTGAAAAAGGTCTGGTCACTGAACAGCAGGTAGCGGAAATGTCTGAAAAAAATAAAATTGAATTAATTTTTCTGGCAGGTTTTTCAATGGCCAAAGAGGTAACCGATGTTTCCGGCAGGGGTGTAGGCATGGATGTAGTTGTCACAAACATTACAAATTTGGGCGGCATTATTGAACTGGATTCCACTCCGGGCCAGGGAACTGATATTCAGATTAAACTGCCATTAACCCTTGCCATAATTCCCAGCCAGATCACATCGGTGGGAGATGAAAGATATGCCCTGCCCCAGGTAAACCTCAATGAACTGCTCAGGATCCCAGCTGCCCAGGTAAAAGAAAAAATTGAAAAAGTCGGTGACGCCTCTGTTGTACGTTTAAGGGGAGAACTTCTTCCTCTGCTGAATCTATCGGAAATGCTTGGCATTAAAAAAACCTATGTTGATCCAAAAGACGAAGAGGAATTTAATGACAGGAGACAAAACCTGGCAGATCGAAGATCCAAAAAACATTTGACAACTGAGGATGCGCTTTCCGATAATTCAGACAAAGAGCCTGTTGAAAGAGATATTAAAGACAGGCGCTACCATGCATCCAGCGCCATGAACATAGCGGTTGTTTCAGCCGGTGCCTTCAAATACGGACTTGTGGTTGATCAATTACATGACTCTGAAGAAATTGTTGTCAAGCCGGTTGGACGTCACTTGAAAAAATGTAACGCATATGCCGGTGCCACCATTATGGGTGACGGAAAAGTTGCATTGATCCTTGATATATCAAATCTTGCCCAGATGGCAGAATTATCCACCGTGTCAGAAGCCAGCCAGCTGGCCAAGGCAGCAGAAGCTGAGGCTGCTGCTGCCCAGGACAAAGTTGCTTTACTTACCTTTAAGAATGGTGAAACAGAACATTTTGCAGCGCCCCTTAACCTTGTTGAAAGGATTGAAAGGATACAGACTTCCACCATCGAACAGATTGGTAACAGAAAGGTAGTTCAATACCGTGGCGGAGCACTGCCCCTGTATGAACTGTCCCAGGTAGCTGATTTCAGTACTCTACCAGAAAAAGAGCAACAGGAAGTTATTGTCTTCAAAGTAAAGGACCGGGAACTGGGCCTCATGGTAACATCGCCCATTGATGCCATGGAAGTAGTTCTTGATATAGATGCAAGCACCCTGAAGCAGCCGGCTGTCAGCGGGTCCATGATCATCAACAAACACACTACATTGCTGGTGGAGATTTTCGAACTGGTAAAAATATTAAATCCTGAATGGTTTGACCGAGAAGCTCAGGTTGCTGCTGAAATGGCTGAAGACGGAGAAAAAATTCTTCTTTTTGCAGAAGATTCAGCATTTTTCAGACACCAGGTTAAAAAATTTCTTGAGGAAGACGGATTCAGGGTGATTGAGGCTGAGGATGGCTTGATAGCCTGGGAGCTTTTAAAAGAAAGAGTGGATGAGATTGATCTGGTGGTAACTGATCTGGAAATGCCTAATATGGATGGATTTGAGCTTACCAAGAGAATCAAAAATGATCCAAAATTCTCTCATCTCAAAGTCATCGCCCTAACCTCCCTTGCCAGCGAAGCCCATATTGAAAAAGGAAAAAAAGTTGGTATTGATGAATACGAAATTAAACTGGACAGGGAAAAACTAATGCAGGTTGTTAGAAAACACCTGGGCCTATCCTGATAATTTCTTGTTTTTAAACTCTTTAAGGAGAAAAAATAATGGAGCTGAATAAAGACGGTTCTTCCGAAGATATGGAATTTTCCACCTTTTATGTTGGGGGAGCTCTCTGTGGTATTAATATTCTGAATATTCAAGAAATAAACAAACATTTTGAAATTACTAAAGTCCCCCAGGCAGCTGATTATATTGAAGGTATTTTAAACTTAAGAGGAAGGATAGTCACCATTATTGACCTGGGAAAAAAACTGGGTCTTGAGCCGGCAAGCAGAGGCAAAGACAACAGGAATATAATTGTGAATTCAAAAGATGAGCATATCGGCCTGCTGGTTGATTCAATCCACGATGTGGTCCTTGCCAAAAACGAAGACATAGAGCCGGCCCCCTCAAATATCAGTGGTGTCAAAGGAAAATATTTCCAAGGTGTTTTAAAAACAGAAGCCCAGCTAATAGGAGTATTGAACATTGATGAGGTGCTAAAGGAATAATGGAAAAACTAAAAGCTCTTGTGATCGATGATACCATTGTATATCGGAAAATTGTGGGCGATGTATTAAAATCAATTCCCGGGGTGGAAGTTGTGGGAACCGCCAATAATGGAAAGATTGCGCTGTCCAAAATAACCTCTTTAAAGCCCGATCTTATCACGCTTGATATTGAAATGCCCGAAGTAAATGGGATAGAGGTCCTCCAGGAACTCCACAAAAGTCCAACCCCGCCTGTTGTCATTATGCTGTCAACCCTTACGCAGCAAGGCAGCGAGATGACAATCAAAGCCCTGGAACTTGGTGCTTTTGATTTTGTTCCTAAACCAGATGCAGGCACAATGGCAGATAACCTGGTAAAGGTAAAACAGGCAATCGAGCCCATTGTAAATACTATTAAACGGAAAAGCCTGGGTTTTAAAACCCGTCCTGAACGTTTTTCCCAGCCCCCCGGAAAAAAAATATTTCAGCCGCTCCCAGGGTTCAAACCCCATCGAGGAAAACCAAATCAGAAATTGTGGGCATTGGCATATCCACAGGTGGCCCCAACGCTTTGACAAAGATGATCCCAATGCTGCCGGCTGATTTCAAGGCACCAATATTGATAGTACAGCATATGCCCCCCATGTTCACGGCATCCCTGGCTAATAGTCTCAACAACAAGAGCAAGCTTGAAGTCAAGGAAGCCGAAGATGGAGATTTGGTTGTCCCCGGCAAAATTTTCATTGCTCCCGGAGGAAAACAAATGAAAATTGTTGCAGGTCAGGACGGTATTTCAAGAAAAATAAAAATTACTGACGATCCTCCTGAAAACAGTTGCAAACCATCTGTGGACTATTTGTTCAGATCTATTGCCCAGCATTATGTTGGACGCTCTACTGGAGTCATCATGACTGGAATGGGCTCTGACGGTTCAAAAGGGCTTGCCCAGATGAAAAAGAATGGCAGCCTGATCATTGCCCAGGATGAAGCCACCTGCACAGTATTTGGTATGCCAAAACAGCCCACTGAATCAGGCATTGCAGATGTGATCGCCCCTTTGGAAAGAATGGCGGATGAAATAGTCAGAACTATTATCCAATAACCGGCACTATATTTACTCCCCATATTATGAATAAAATCAAAGTAACCCCAGGTGAATTTAAAGACTTTTCCAGATATATCCTTGACATATCTGGAATTGCCCTTGATGTGGGCAAGGAATATTTATTGGAAACCCGCCTGAATCAATTGCTCAACCGCCTGGAATGCAAATCCTATTCAGAATTGCTAAGAAAGGCCAAATCTGATTTTAAAAAAGAGTTGGAAAATGAAATCATTGATGCAATTTCAACCAATGAAACCTATTTTTTCAGGGACAAATCCCCTTTTCAATTGTTGCAGCATAAAATTCTTCCAGATCTGATTGATAAGCGCACAGCCAAAAATTCAACCCTGAAGCCTAACATACGCCTTTGGAGTGCAGCTAATTCAACTGGTCAGGAAATATATAGCATTGCCATGATCCTGCTTGAAATGGGGGTAAATCCAAAAGATTATAATATTAAACTTTTTGGTACTGATATATCCGATGCAGCCATAGCCAAGGCAAGCTATGGGGCCTATAACAAATTTGAGATAGCCAGGGGCCTGGACCAGGGACGGATAAACAAATATTTCAACAAATATGAAGACCAGTATAAAATAAAAGATGAGCTCAGGGCCATGGCTCAATTTAAAAAGATGAACCTGATGAAACCCTTTATGGGGCTTGGTAAATTTGATATTGTCCTGTGCAGAAATGTGATGATATATTTTACCATCGAAGACCGGAGAAAAATCTACCAAAATATTTCCAAGGTCATGGAGCCGGATGGATACCTTCTCATTGGTTCCACAGAATCCCTTGTTAATGATACTGATCTCTTTGTTTCCAATAAATATCTCAACTCTGTTTTTTACCAGTTTAAAAAATTATAGAGGCTGCTATTATGAATTCTATTAATTCCAATGATTTTATGGATGAATTGATTTTTTGTCTCAAAGAAGAAGATATAATAAAGGCAAAAGCCCTGCTCCAGTTTGCCTCGGATTCCAACGTTGACACAATAATCCAAAAAAAAGCCCTGGCAGAACTTACCAGAGGCTCTGACCGTATTGTGTTGCCTTTGCTTGAATACCTGACAAAAATTGAAATTTCAAATTCTGAAATTCAGGAATCCATTTATGAACTCATTCTTGACAAAGCCTACGGAAATACCGACCTTGTAATTGAATACATTACCCAGAAAGAAAAAAAAACCAGGCTCCTGTTTTTAAAAGCAGCAGGGGATCTCTTGTTAGGGGATACAGCCCCAATATTAAAACAAATTATAATCAAAGATAAAGACCCAGAGATTCTGGTTGCCGCCATTAACTCCCTGGGCATCCTCAGGCTGCCTGAATTCCTGGATGTTTTTTCTGCCATGGCAACCCGTGGTGAAAAGGATATCCAAAAAGCAGCTATTTTTGCAATATCGGAAATTGGCAGCCAGGATGCTGCGGACCAAATTATAAGTTTTCTCGGCCAGGATGAAGAAACCAATAAACTTGTGGTGGAGGCCCTTGCTGAAATGCAGAATCTCTATGCCCTTGAAAAGCTCACCTCCCTTTTAGCCTCAAATATAACCATCATCAGAGACACTGCCATTGACCAGCTAATGAAACTTGGCACCAAGGCAACTCCCATATTAACAAAAGCATTTCAAAATGCAGATGCAGATTATCTTGTTCATTTGATCACAACACTTGGATACCTTGGGGATACTGCAGCAATTTCACCCATACTGGACATTATCAATACCCAGCCCGGTGATGCCAATATTCGCCAGGCTGCCTATGAAGCCATGGAAAGGATTCCCTCCCCCAGAACAGCCATATGCCTGGCCCAGGGACTACAGGACCCTGTTGAAGCCGTTAGAATGAGTGCGGCCAGGGCCATTGACAAGAATCTATCCAAGCCCCTGGTGGCAGGCCTTAAGAATATTGTCAGAACAGGATCTTCAGATGCTCAAATGGTTGTTTCAGCCCTTATTGATTCAGAGGCGGGCAATATTTTCAATTTCCTTGCCGGAGAAGAATCTTTTAAGAATCTTGCCAGACATCATATCACCCAAAAAGCTTCTCCGTCCACACGAAAATCTTTTTTAAAAAAAATGGAAAATATCGGTCAAAAAGAGTTTTCAACAGAGATCGCCATGGAGATACAAGGCAATGATCAAGAATCAGCAAGTGAGACAAAAATTATTGTGATTGATGATTCAAAGATGATGCTCAGACTTTATCAAAACAAACTCTCATCCCTGGGATTTACACCCCAGACCTTTGACCTCCCGGAGGAGGCCATTCCTGTCATTATTGCCACCAAACCGGATTTGGTGATCACAGACCTGAATATGCCCAATATCAGCGGGCTTGAACTGACCCGTGAACTCAGAAAAAAATTTACCCGCCAGGATTTACCGATTCTCATGATCACCACCCAAAGCGATTTTGTGGAAAACCAGCAAGGGGATATTCAGGTAAATGACTCCATGCTGACAAAATCAGGAATCAATAAAATACTTCACAAACCATTTACAGATGATGAGTTTAAAAAAGCAATTCACACATTCCTGACACCATAATGGCTTTTTTTAAAAAGCGCAGCCTGATTTTCATTGTTTTTATTGGCCTTCTTACAGGGCTTCTTGCAGGTACATTTCGGGGACTCCTATATGATCTGCCGGAAATAAACCATTTAAAACAATTTAAACCCTCTTCAGTTACAACGGTCTATTCCCTGGACAATCAGGTGATCACACGATTCTATCTTGAAAAGCGGTTTCCAGTATCCATTGAAAATATTCCAAAGTCTCTGATTGATGCCCTTCTTATCACAGAAGACAGGATTTTTTTTACCCACTCCGGCCTAAATTTTAAAGCAATTTTACGTGCTCTTTTCCATGACATCAAATCTGGAAGATTCAAACAAGGGGCAAGCACTCTGACCCAGCAACTGGCAAAGACACTATTCTTATCCTCAGAAAAATCAATCCTCCGAAAAGTCCGGGAAGCAATTATTGCCGTTCAAATCGAGAGACGATACACTAAAAATGAAATCCTTGAACTTTATTGTAACCTTATCTATCTCGGTTCCGGGGCATATGGTGTTGAAGCTGCAGCCAGAACATATTTTGATACAAATGTTTCTAATTTAACCCTTGACCAGGCTGCACTTATTGCCGGCCTTCCCAAGGCTCCCTCTGTGTACTCCCCGCTAAATAATCCTGAATTAGCCAGGAAAAGAAGATCACTGATTTTAAAACAGATGCTGGAAGCAGACATGATTTCATTACAGGAACATGATCTGGCGAACAAAAAACCTATTTCAATTAAAACCAGAACCAAGCCCCTTTCCCAGGCCCCTTTTTTTGTGGCATACCTGAAAAATATCCTAAGATCCCGGTCAGATCTTATTTCTGGATATTCCAATGGATTGGATATCCATACCAGCCTGGATATGAGACTGCAGAAGATTGCTGAAAAATCAATAATAACACAGATGCACAGTCTTGAAAAAAGAATGGAAAAAAATTCTGTTGAAAATCCTTCCCTTGAATCTGCCCTTATTGCCCTGGATGTAAAAACAGGTGGCATCCTCAGTATGATTGGTGGTCGAGACTTTAATAAAAATGAATTTAACAGGGCTGTACAGGCAAAACGCCAGCCAGGTTCTTCATTTAAACCCTTTGTCTATGCCGCAGCCCTGGCCCGGGGATATAACCAGAACCAGACTTTTCTGGATGCACCATTGAGTTATTCCCAGGGTAAAAGAAAAACCTGGGAAGTAAAGAATTTCTCCCGGACCTATGGCGGAGAGATGACTCTTAGAAAAGCCCTGGCCTTATCCAAAAACACACCGGCTGTTCGACTTATGGAAGATATCGGGCCTGGAACTGTCATTGAATTTACAAAAAAATTAGGCATTTCATCTCCATTGCATCCCTTTCTCTCCCTTGCTCTTGGCACCTCTGAGGTAACCCTTTTAGAATTGACTGCAGCCTATATCCCATTTGCAAACAAAGGAATAAAGGTAGTCCCTTCCCCAATTGTAAGTATCATTGATTCTCATGGTCGAATTATTTTCCGTAATCCCGTTAAAAAATATTCTGTAATGTCCAGGGAAAATGCCGCTGTGGGCAGCACTGCCCATCTGGATTGACTATATGGAGGCATTTCTCGAGGACAAAGCCTTTCAATATTTTGATATACCTGATGGCACAAAAATGGTGTATATCAGCCCTGATACAGGAAATATCCTCTCCCAGGCTGACCCTTCAGCTGTTAGAGCATTGATAAAAACAAAAAAATGAAAACTAGGCGTAAATCATTTTATAGGGGATGGGCGCATAGTTGATGACTGAAGGCTTGGGTAGAATACGCTCTTCTGCAACAGTAAGCCAGTTGGTATCAAAATTTAATTCCCTGAGCCGTCCTCCTTCCGACGGCAATGCATGACTGGTATGGTCATACCGGACATTCAATATGCAGATATAGCTTTTGCCCTGTCTTGCAATCACATAATTTTTTGTAAAGCTGCTCTGGGGCATCTGGGCCAGCATGACAAGGGTCTTGACCTGATCCGCCGATAATTTGACCAAAACGAATTTTGATACGCCTTTTTCATCAATACGCAAAAGATTTCTGGATTCACTGGAAGAAACATAGATGGTCGTAATTCCGTCAAATTGCCTGAAATACTGAGCTGCCACAATGGCAGCTGTTCTTCTACCGCCGGACATAACTGGAATGCCATAATATTCAAATAATTTTTTTTGTAGATTTTCAGCATATTTATCCCCTTTTTCATATAAATCTTTGGAGATATACCTCAAATCCTTGGCAAGATTTTCCGATGCATCGGCAATGGGCCAGTCAACTCTGACATGGAAATGGGTCAGAGCATATTGTACCTTGGTTCTCTGATTTTTCTGGATCAGCAGTGCATAATCCACCGGTAAAAGAGACCTGAGCAAAGAAAAAAAATCACTGGTTTCAAAATATTTAAGATCCCGGTTAAAATTTTCCACATTTGGAAAATATTTGTGGCTCAGCAGGTTGGTTTTGGTGGTTTTGTTGGCATCAAAATATCGAATATATTTTTTGTGTTTCTTGTCAATGAAATCTTCTGAAAAAATAATCAAAAATGAATTTTGGGCATCGAATTCAATGGAAGGGATTCTGGCCCTTGGCTTTAATTCTCTCAATTCCACAAAGGGATAGGGTGTGTGCAGACGTAAAAAATTATTATAAGACCCAATAAGGGAATACCCTATAACAAACTGATCCAGTTCATCACGCAATACCTGATAATATGACCTTCTTAATCGGGCTTCCCTGCTCAGACATTCTCTTTCAATGCAGAATTTCATCTTGCTTCCTTTATATTATTCCAGCGCTGCCACCCCTGGGAGTTTTTTCCCCTCCATCATATGTAAAAATGCACCACCACCAGTGGAGACATAATTGACCTGATCTGTGACCCTGCATTGTTTTGCAGCAAGCCCAGTGTCTCCGCCGCCGACAATTGAAAAACCCTTTGATTCAGCAATG
>NBML01000092.1 GCA_002085465.1 Desulfobacteraceae bacterium 4572_89
TGGCGGGTGGCAATGGAACGAAATGCTTGGACCTGATCTTTAGCAGCCTTCTCTTCTCCAGATTGAATTTTATTGTGCCAGTCCTGCCAGAAATACCGGGTGGCCAATTCAAGGCGGAACCACCCCTTATCAATGGATTCATCCACCAAGATGGTATCAAGTCCTATATTCTGCGCAGCCAGACACAGCTTTAAAAAATCAGGTAGAGCGTCATCCGCCGTCTCCTGTGAATCAAAGGGAAGGCTGTGGTGGTTAAAAACCATGCAGGAGGTCATAGAAGCTTCTCCAGCTGAATATCCGCTTCATCGAAAAAGCCCTTTGGCCAGATGTCGATTCTGCCCTGTTCATCAATTTCTGGAGTGACCACCAGGGATTCGTGGACAGATGCATCATTCCGTTCCAGATAAAACAGGTTCACTTGAGTATTTTCAATTAGCCCTTCTTTAACCGCCACCCGGATGCCATTAAGAAAATGGTCGGAATGGGTTTCAATGAATAGCTGCACCCCGTTGGCGGCGGCAATGGCGCAGAGTTTGCCTAAGGTAGACTGCCCCCCCGGATGAAGATGGGCCTCGGGGTTTTCAATAATGAGCATATCCCCAGGGCAAGCCCTGAGTACAGACACCAGAACCGGGAGCACAAAAGTCAGGCCGAAGCCGACATTTTCCGGTTTAAACTCAGCCGTCACCTCCGGTCCCTGCTCGAATGCATAGCTCAATGAAACGGAATTGATCTGCGGTTGGAGCCGGGCTTTAATCCGGATGCCGGGGGAAATTTCAGACATCCATTTATCCAGGTTATCCAGCAGAGAAAGTGAGGGGGCATTATGGTGTTTTAAGGCCTTAATGGATAAGGGTTTTAATCCGTTTTCCGCAATATAGTGGGCCGTGTACTCCCCGTGGTTGCCGATGGAATTTAGATTCTTGATATAATAATCAGAGGCTTCATAAGCGGCTTTGGGGCTGATGCGGTCGGCTGACAGGTATTGGAACGCCTTGGTAAACAGCGACGGCAGCGGGTCCGGTAGCACCACAGGTGAATCAATGGGCTGGAGATCGGATTTCCCGGAGTAATTAAATTTGAAATTGACAGGTTCCGTATTTTTCCAGGCAAGGGTAAATTCTATGGTTTCCGTTTCGGCATTTTCCGATAAAATATCCTGCCCGGTCCCCAAAGAGACATATTCCCCCTTGAGAAGCAACCCTTTATTGGTAAGGGTATTTTTCTCCATGGATTGCCGGAGTAACAGTAACGTCTGTATTAAAGAAGATTTGCCCATGCCGTTCAACCCGCTGAAAATGTTGAGCCCTGACAAGGGGAACCCTGCATCACCCAATGATTTGAACCGCTGAACTCTTATAAACTCAAGCATCAAGCACCTCCTTTATAAGTTCTGTCACCCTAGTCTTCCTTGTTCGGAAATGGTCTTTTTTCTGTGTTGAATAGGTAATGGAACGAAAATAATCGTTATCATTGGCCATGAGGTCCAGATGTTTTTGATTCAATAATCCTCTGTTCTGAATCAATTTGTCTGTGTCGTCTTCTGACAGTATGGCCATGGCATTGGTCCAGACTTCAAAAAGAGTGGAATTCTTGCGCCGCCGTTTTGTATTCTCCCCTGTGATGCTTTTTTCAAAAGCTGCGTCCTGAAATATGAGCCAGCACCGCTTAACAGCCTTTTGAAATGACTGCTTATACCTCTCCAATTCGTCATGGGATGATTTTTCAAGCTTATTGACCATCTCATCCAGAAAGGTGGCAATGTTCTTCTTGCTCTTTTCATAATCCATGAACCGAAAGGCCAGAAACCGCAAAACCAGTTCCTGGTCCACCATGCGCTTGCTCTGGTCTCCGATGGCGTTTTTCAAATATTCGTCAGCAGCCAGATCTTCGAGATATTTTCGAATGCCCGGTTTGGTCATGGCATTTCTTATCTCCTGGTTATTCAGGACCAGGCCCCCTGTATTGATCCGCCGGAAAACCGAGTATTTTACCGGATCAGGGGTCCCGGGCTGGATCAGAAAAAGGGTCACCGGGCATTCATCAATCCGCCGTTGATAGGTTCGGGGCAGATCATCATAACCTTTTCCCTTGAAATCTTCCAAATACTCAAGGCCGCTCAGTTTGAGTTTCTTATCCACCACGAACTTTTTAATGGCCGAGAGTCGTTGAAGCCCATCCACAATGAGCCATCTATCCTCGTTGGACGCATCAAAATAGAAGGCCGGCAAAGGAAAGCGTATGAGAATGGACTCAATGAGACGTGACATCTTGGGGGTGTCCCAAAGGTCTGCATGACGCTGAAAATCCGGATTCATGTCAATCTTTTGGTATTTCAACCGTTCAATCAGATTGTGCAGGGTATCCGGTTTGGAGATGATGTTTATATCGGACGGGTTGAACGGATCTTCCATGACAAGATCCACTTCCCCACCTTCCGGATCAGGAGTCATATCAGGATTTTCAATTTCTATGGATTCCTGGTCCGTTATGTTTTTTTCAGTATCAGGCATGGCATTTTTTCCTTTATAACCTGTGGTTCCTGATGGCCTCGGCCAGAATTCTGGCAGCCTCGGCCTCTTTATCCGGCTGAAACGTCTTTGTCTTTTTCAGCACCTGGCGTTTCTCGGCCAGATAATCGGCTATTTTTGCCAGTAACGGCTTGTTGGCCAGGTAATTGGGACAGATTTCCATGAGGTGGAGCAAGACATCTTCAATGTCCGTATCCCTGATGATTTCATGGAGCCCGAAGAGCAATGCCCGCAAAGGGGTTTCGGCAATTTCGATATCTCCTGACATCAAGGCGCTTTTGAACTCCGAAGACAGTTTCAACCGTGCCGAATTGGCCCTGGAGACATCACTCATGACCTGATCAAAATGGACCACCTTAAAGGCCTTGGCAAAGTTTTGATAATTGTCCAGGGTTTTGCTCCCCTGGGATTCCACCTCTGCCATTTTCAGGTAGAACCGCTCCACCGGTTGAAGCTTTTGCCATTCACCCTTTTCAAAGCCCGAAGGTACCAGGAACTGAACCGCCGTCTGGACGGCAAATTCAATGAGGTCTTCCACAAAGGTTTTTTTTCCGGGCACCCGTGGAGCTTCCGCCTCGGTTACCATGTTTTTTCCGTCGATGACGGAATAAGCAGTCAACACCTTTAGGGCGGCGGCATAACCTGCCATCTGAAGGTCGGCGTCTGTGTACAGCCCTTCGGCTCCGGTGGCCCGAACGGACTTGTCCAGTCCCACCAGGGACTCCACCTGATCTTTGACCGCCTCCTGGATTTCCCAGCCCAGGTCGTCCCGGAAGGTATCAAGGTCTTTGTGCCGCTTACGCAGAATAAGGATGACCGTGCCCTTGACATTGGCCCCCTGTCTCAGGGCAGAATCCGTTTCCGTGACCACATACCGCGGTTTGACGATAGGCGGCGATCATACCACGGCGGAATCCTTCATCCTCGCCCTTTATTGCCAGAGACCGTCTGCTGTCCCAGGTCCAGTGAGCGAATTCTTTCGGGGGATTTTTTCTTAGCCAAGCAATGAAGAATTCGGTGATTTCTTCGTATTTTACGGCGTCTCCGTAAGGAGGATCTGTCACATAAATATCGTTTTCTACTTCAATACACTCGGCTGGATTTGTTAAAACAACTGCTTTAGATTCAATGACTGAAGAAACAACTTTTTTTTCTAAAACATTTAACAATTGCAAAAAAGATCTACATCCATAAGAGTACAGAGTATTAAGCGCTTGATTATAAAAAGTATTTGCAGGATTATCAGACGCCCCTCCGGTTCGCTTACCTCCTCCACTTTTAGCCTTGCCCTTTGGAGACGTTGCCCAAGGACATAGTCGTGATGAATAATTCAAAAGGTCCATAAATCTAACATATAAACTCGCAGAATCTGAATATTGCCGTATTAATCCTAAATAAAGTAACTGCCTGGGATTAAACAAATGGTGCCAATGGGTCCACCCACGAGTTCTGATAGGCTCATTAGTTTTATCACCAGCTTCAATCACCATATCCGGAATGTAACCCTTCTCCTGCCATTCCTCCAGATGTTTGCGAATATAGTCAACAATCCTTTGTTCTCGAGCCAGGTCCTCATCTGTTACCGAACGAAATTCATAATCATATTTTTTACCTTTAGGCTTCTTTTTCATCCAATGAACACAATAAAGACGCTCTTGTAATATATCATCAGGTCGAGGAGTAAAGTCTCGAATCGACCATTTGCGCAGCCTATTTTTATTCTCTTTGCCGTCTCGATAGTCACCGCGAATTGAATTGATACTAAAACGATATTGATGTTTACCGTCAGGAGAATGAACTACTGTATTTTTTTGAAAAGTTCCTAATTTTGCAGATGCAACCTCATCATCATTTTCTACTTTAATAACGTCTATATTGTACTTTTTTTCCGTTGGCACCGGGTTAAGTCTCGCTATCAATCGTGCACCTTTGCTGACAATTAATGAAGGTATTACTGGAACCATCCATCCAGTTTCAGGGCATTTAACTTCGACACAATAAAGAAGAGATTTTAAAATCCATCCATTGCCGTCAGTTTCAACATCTAATTCATCAATCTGTGTCTGCACCTTTTTAACAACTTCTCTCAGTTTCTCCAACATTTCATTATGAATAATTTCATTTGCCCCCACAACATTGAATGCACCATAAGTTAAGAGACAGGCAATAGGGTTAAGATCCGAAGCATATACATCACATCCCAGCCTGGCAGCTTCGAATGGGATCTGGCCGCTGCCGCAAAACACATCCGCCACCTTAGGCCGACGGCCAAATCTGGCAATACCCATTTGCTCAACAAATTCAGGAAATGAGGAGGCGGAAGTACTAAGATGATCGTTGACCTGTTTCCATATATGAGCAAAAAGCGAATCGCCCATCTCTTCTGACCGTTTAGCTTTTTTAACCTGTTCATTAAAAGGCAGAACCAGCAGCTCACCCACTTGATCTCTTTTGGAAATCGGCATATTGGCTTCTAATCGGGACTGCATGCTTTGCACATCCATTCCCATGACCAACTCAAAGATCTCAAGATCTTTGATAAGATTGTCCGTAACCGGAAGAAGGGTGCCAAGGATACAGGCTTTGTTCAAAATTAAGGGTTTGCGGCCTTTCCAAAAACTGCCAAGTGCGGTCAGGGTTTTTCCGGCTCCAGCCATCTGCTCCCTAAAACTCTCAGCCGAAATCTTCTGCACCGGAAACAGATGCTCAATCAATGCAGGTTTATCTTTCCATTCAAAGGGGCGCAGGGCCATTATATATCTCCGTTTTGTTCAGACTCTTCAGAGGATTTCTTTTTTCTTCGCTTGGGTTTCTTTTTAGGGGCCACCCTGACATTGGTTCCGTCGGACAGGGCACAGTAAAGAGCCTTTCGCCATCCTCTGTCTGCCTGATCTTCCAGCCCGGCTTCAGAGGCGGTTTTGCTGTATAGCCACCACCGCTCTTCAGGTCTCAGGGCCAGCCATTTTTGGCAGATAATGGCGCATTGATCCGGGGAGGCCAGTTCGGCGGCCCAGGCCAATACACACAATTCACGGCCCAGAAAGCGGTCCAGTTTCACCTTTCCCACAGTCCAGGAACCGGTGCTCCGTTTTTTTGATTTCAGCCGGGTGTTGAAATCCCTTCTTGCATCATCCCGGATCTGGGTCCATAACCCACGGGCCAGGGTCACCCGGCAGACCGTGGTCTCCCGAAGGGGTTCTTCACCGTCAAATCCGTAATCTTCAAATATGCGGATGGCATCCCTTGCGCCGGGCGGCACCTCCACATAAAAATGATGCATGCCGAATCGGGCCGGTGCCCCGAAATCTACCGTTTCTTCCATTATTGCTCTACTTCTCCCTGTTGAATCTCAATGCCAAGGGATTTGGCAAACTGCTCCAGATCAAACCCCGTTGCGAAATGGGCCTTTTTAAACGAAAATACCACCGGTGCATCAGGAGACATGAGGGACTGGAGATGGGTCAGCTCTTTTTCGATAAATTCTGCATTAAGTTTCATCTCGCCCATGGACAGGTGGGCTGTTTTAGGAGCCGATCCCACCTGGAGCGTCACCATTTCAAACTGAACCCCTTTTTCTTTGGCAAGTTTAAGGCCATCATAGGTTTTTGAAGAATTATCCAAGCGCTTGGGGGCCGGTGCATAAAGCACTGCCGGAACCTCAGATTTAATGGGGACGTCTTTGTCATCCACACCGGCAAAGGTAAAGGTTCTCTTGGCATCCAGCCCTTCGCATTCAGCAAAGACATAAACACTTGTCTCTTCATTCACCAGCTGGATAGGATCGGTATAGGCATTACCGTTCCGGGGTTCTGATCCGTCTATGGTGTATTTGATACTCCCTTTGGGGGCCACAAACAGTTCCAGGGTCCGGGTGGTCTTATTGAACTTGTTTCGGATTACCAGCCGGTTGTTCCATGTGGTTGGGTCTCCGGTTTGATTTTTCCCGGTGGGGTCAACGGCCAGAAACTGAACCTGCAGGGCCTGGGTAACCAGAATATTATCCTTGAGTTGGGGGCTTGACTCGCTGACCTCTCCGTCCTCGGCATAATAAATCTTGGGGGTGTTGCCGGCATTGGCAGTATCCACTTTCAGACGAACCTTGCCCTGATCATCCGGCTCACTGTCTGCGCTTATTATGACTTCCGTGGTTTTGGGCTTTGGCGATTTGGTGTAGTAACCGTTGCCCAGGTCTTCCCAGATGCCCCGCTGGAACGCCTCAATCGCCAGCAGGTCAAAGCCTTTGACCGGCATCCAGGGCATCCGGGTGTTCTGCTTCATTTTGTCCAGCAGATCGGTTTTCCGGACCTCGTCCTGGCCACCGAAGAGAAGGGTTTCCGCCCGTGCTTTGAGGGCATCGAAATTTTCAGGAATCTGGGTATACAGTTTAATGGGATCCACAATCAGAGTCTTGATGACCTGCTGTTCTCCGTTGTAGGGTTCACTGGCAGGATAAGTCAGATCCAGTGCCTTGTGTCTGAGTATATCTTCCCCTTTCATGTTGTGGGGAAAAAGCAGCTTGTCAAACACGGCAAGAATGGTGGCCTGAAAATCCTGTTCGTAATGGGCCTTTTTTTCATCCAGCTCTTTTCTCTGGGGGTGGGATGCCTGGATTTCATTATCCGCCTTTCCGGCAGCATAGACATGGCGGGCGGCTTTATCGATGTCTGCAATGGAGGACTTGTCCCCGGTAAGAATCAATACATTGTTCTTGTTAACCAGATCTTGGAAAAATTTAGTCACCACGCCGGGGGGCGTTTTACCGTCCGGGCTGATGATGAGCAGGGCTCGTCCGGTTTTCAGGGCTGCCTGTGCCTCATCCATCTCCGGCAGGGGCAGGACCTTTCCATAGGCTTCCTTGGTGGTGGGCTTATACATTTCATTGAGGCGGTGGCGGATCAAATCGTCCACCTTGGGTTGTGGGGCCTTGTCTGCATACCCCTGAAGTTTTTTGGTCAGATTTTCCTGGTGGTCGAAGTAATTTCTGCCTTCCTGGGTCTGATGGAGATACCAGGCATTTTTTTGAAGCTCTTCAAAGGCGGCCCGGTAAATGCCGGCCTGGTGAACGGGATCGATGAGGCATTCGAGCATTTCACTTTCAGACAGACCTTTTATTGAGTTAACAGCCGTTGAAAGGCTGGCCGTAAGCATCAGGGTTCCGGCCTGTTTGGCATAATTGTTCCCGGCATTGAGGTCGATGATCTGTGCATGGGCACTGTCCGTGGAATTCCATAGATCCTTTGCAATGACATCCCGCATGGAGGAAATTTCAGCCAGTTTTTCACGGACATCATGGATGGAAAGGTCAAAATGCTGCGCTCCCATAAGGTAGACATCCTCTTTGTTTTCCCATACGGACTTAAGCAGGCGGGAGACCAGTTCCATAAGGCCCCGGGTCTGTTTAAATTTTTCATTTTCCTTGAACAGGGCCACAATACTTTTAAAGCTGGGGTGGAAGGGATAGGTGGACTCAATCTCTTCTGCCAGTGCTTCGGCACTTCTCTCCACGGTTTTGGCTTTGGCCGCTTCTGCCAATCTTGCCCCGTATGCTGCCGCAATTTCACTGATTTCATTTTTATCCGGCAGCTTCTGAAACAATCTTTTGCGCAGGATGTCATAAATTTCATTGGATTCAAGGTTTACGGGTGTGATACTGATCTCAGCCCTCCCCAATTCCTGGGAGGCATCATTCAGGGCACGCTGAATCAATTTCCCTCCGGTATCATAGGCTGCCTCAAGATCAGATACCACAATACAGACATTTTTCTTTTTCTGGGCTGCCGTCAGCATGTTCGAAAACGCACGGGTGGCCACATCGGCAACCGTGCCCTGGCCCAGACTCTGGGTTGCATAATAATGGAAATAGGGCGGCATCTCATCCATCAGAATAAGGATAGGGGTTTCTCCGTCGAACAAGGATAACCATGCCTGCTCATCCGGGGCTTTGGCACCCGATTCCCAGTATTCTTTAAATAAAGATTCCCTGCCCAGTTGCCGGGCCAGTTCACCCCAGAAATAATTACCCGGGTTGTTCCGCCCGTTGAATGCAGCTATTTTAGCGGCTGTATAGTCTCCCTGGTAGAGCATGCTTCCGACCAGGGCCTGCCGAAGCTCGGCATCCTTTGCCAGAAGCCCGAAACCGACCATCAAATGGGTCTTACCGCCACCCATGGCCTGTTTGAGATGGAATATGGCATCTGTGGATTTCCCGGCAAGCCGTGCCATCCCCTTTGTCAGCAAGGTTTTCATCCCCTCGGTAATAAAGGTCTTTTTAAAATAATTTCTACCTTCGGTCTCGCTGATCACCTGGTCCAGTTTTTCGATTTGATCCCCGACATTGATATCCAGGGCCTTAGGATGTAGTTCACATGCATTCTGAATGGTTTTCATATACAGCTCCGCCTATAGCAATTTAGGTAAACATGCCCTTCATTATCACCTTGGTATGGTTCCTTCAATTTTGTTTGTCGATATTTTTTCCAACATCTGCCGCTGATTTTCTATTTGTTCCCGGTTTTTAAGAACGATTTGCTGTCTGATGGGATCATTTTTTTCATGGCCCTCTTCAAGGTTAAGCCTTTTGAGCATATAAAAAACAAAGGCCCCCCTGACTTCAAATTCAAGGGTGCCGTTGGTCATGCCGTAGTCCCGTTCAATACCTTTTCTTTGTTGTCCGGTGAATCCCGGATGGGGTTCAATACTAAAGGTGATATCGGTAAACCATTGAAAATCGTTTGAACAGTCAATGGGGTGAAGCTTGGACTCCCCGGTTTTGTATATCCTGCCCAGGTTAAAATCTTTGAATACACGGCTCTTGTGGCAAAACGCCCGAGTATGCCATCTAAATCCATCAAACCCAATGGCATGGGGAGTGATCCACCGCCAGCCCGGCCCCGGACCGCTCATGGACTGATATTCAACATGAACGGCATTGCCCTCTTTGATATTCCTAAGGATATATTTTAGAATATTTGGATCAATTTTACGCTGGATACATGGTGCATTATAAAATGAAGGCATGGCACCGCAGAAAAATTCATCCTGATCTGCATCACTTGTCAGCAGTCTTTTAAGGTAAGATTCACTGTCCGGAGAAATAAATACCGGCTTAAACCCTTCAGCAGCAACGTATTGCTTGGCCTTGTTGTCATAACGGATATTCTCGGGAGCCCTTTCAATATAGGCTTTAATGTCTTTTGTCGATTGGGGGATGGAAATATCAAAGTACCCGGTAAGGTCTTTTCTGCTAATTTTTCCCTCCCAATACAACCGGGTTTCTATAAATTCAATTCTCTGTCTTGTGCTCCAGCGCATTTTTTCCCTTATAACTTTTTCTTATTTGTTTAAATGGGGCTAATTTATCACAGAATACTATTTCGGTGTAAGTTAAAAATAAAGAATTATTTTCTATTAATACATACATATTGACATAAAAAGTATGCGTATTATAATTTTAACGTTAATTTAAATTAACCAATATCAATCGGATGGATGTGATATGCCCAATTTGCAAAACGAGTTCATTGATTTTCACGATGTAATCAAACTGGGAACCTATAAAGAAGAAAAGGTCCTGCGGGATAAACGGGAGATCTTGATTAAAGAGCTGAAAAAGGGCCTGAAAGATGAAAAAATCCCTGGCACCGATAGAAAATTAATATTTTCGAATTTCGGCCAGGGGTCCTATGCCATGCACACCGGTATAATTCCTCCAGACAATGATTACGATATTGATGTTGGAGTTATTTTTGACATCATAAATCAAGAATATGGGTCTGTTAAGCTCAAAAAAATGATACGGGACACATTGACCCAGCATAACAGGACCGTTGTTATCCGCCGCCCCTGTGTCACGGTGAAATACTCTGACGGATACCATGTGGATTTAGCTGTGTATGCATCCAATTCGGACGATTATCATATTGCCTGGGGAAAAGAGAACGCCGCTGATCCGACCTGGGAAAAATCAAAGCCCAAGGAACTCATCAAATGGGTTAAGGATATTTCAGACGATGCAGACAAAAGAAGGGCTTGGTTTTAACGTCGCCCACTGTGCTACAAAAAATGTAGATCGTACTATAAGTCACTATTTATTCAGCGAATTAAGATCTACATTTTTTGGAGTTTCATTTTTTGGTCGGAATAATGACCAAGCCCATTTTTGCTAATAATACAATCTGTATAACGCATTTCGTGGACATTATCCCGTAGTCAAACCCAGCTTTAAAATTTAACACCCACAACTCCAGGTATCCCGAA
>NBML01000027.1 GCA_002085465.1 Desulfobacteraceae bacterium 4572_89
TCACGGGATAGGTGAACATGAATAAAAATGGCGCGTAATAAGTTATTGTGACTTCTCTGGCATAGATGGTGAAAAACCGCCTGAGCGCTATCATATGCAGAATTATCAGCCCGGTAGTAAACAGCCTTTCGGCTGTTGCTGCTGACACCGCCATCTGCAGCAGCATGAGAATGTACTGAGTAACGATATTGGGAATCGGTGCGGCGTTTATCTCGTAAAAACGAGAATAATATGGGTCATGATCGATAAGCAACGCCTTGAGCAATGACGCCATATGCGAATGTACTATACCATCTTCGCTGGGAAAAAATGGTGCATGCCACAACGCCACCACAGAAAACGCCGTCAACAGCCAGAACATCAAATAATCTATGTTTATCGTCTTTTTCAAATTGCATAAATGAGTCATCATGCCAAAAGCCTATTTATTTAGGGATTTTCCAGCCATTGACTGAATGTTTTGGCCTCAGGTTATAATACAGCTCTATATATTTATAAAGCCTTCTTTCTGCTTTATCGATTCTTTTGATCAATCATTGCGGATTCACTTATTCGAGATTTTTGGATCATCTTGTTTTTTTGTAAATAGATTCAAATTTTTGTATAAAAGAACCTTACCTTTTTTTATAAAATTTATGCTCGTTTTTTTCCCTTTATAAATTTTTTCTATTTCCAGGGGGTTTTTAACCACTATAGAGTTTCGCAGATTCAAATATTGCCCATAATAAAAATCGATAATAATGTTGAAACTGATCTCCTGAATCCAAACACAGGACTTGAAAAATACTATATTTCGACCTTGCTGGAAACCCCAAAATAGTTTCAGGAATTCCTGATTTTTCAAATTGAGATACCATTGCCTTTTGATGATTCCTTTGATAATGTCAAGGGTATGACGTCTCTTGTTTACAACATCTTTTATTTGCAAAAATTTCAAAAAAATTGCACCCTGGGAAACAAGAGAATCAAATCTAAAAAAGCTAAAAATATAGAGAAAAAATATGCTTGACAAAATAAGCCCGGATAAAACAAAAGCATGGGAAAAACTGGCTGACCATTATATTCAGACAAAAGATGTTCACATGAAAGATCTTTTTCTCAAAGATCCCCAGAGATTTGAAAAATTTTCCATAAGGTTTGATTCGATTCTTGTTGATTATTCCAAAAACAGAATTAATAAACAGACCCTGAAACTTCTCATGGATCTTGCAGAAGAGGTCAGGCTCCGGGATGCCATTAATAAAATGTTTTCCGGCAATTATATTAATGAGACAGAAAACCGGCCTGTCCTGCATACTGCTTTAAGAAACCGGGAAAATAAACCCGTTTTTGTTGATGGTAATGATATAATGCCTGGTATCAATGCTGTACTGGCAAAAATAAAAACATTTTCTTCAGAGATTATCTCAGGCCAGTGGAAAGGATATACCAGAAAAAAAGTTACAGATATCGTTAATATTGGGATTGGGGGTTCTGACCTGGGACCTGTTATGGTTACAGAATGCCTTAAACCCTATGCCCAGGAAGGACTATCCATTCATTTTGTATCAAATATTGACGGCACTGCAATCATTGAAACCCTGAAAGATCTTGACCCTGAGACCACTCTGTTTATGATCGCTTCCAAAACCTTTACAACCCAGGAAACAATGACCAATGCTTTTACAGCAAGGGAATGGTTTTTAAACCATGCAAAAGAAAAAGCCCATATAGCCCGGCATTTTATAGCCATATCCACAAACTCAAAGGGGGTTCAGGAGTTTGGAATTGATGCAGACAACATGTTTGAATTCTGGGACTGGGTGGGAGGACGGTATTCCCTGTGGTCTGCCATCGGACTTTCCATTGCCTGTTATATCGGTTTTGAGAACTTTGAAGATCTGCTTGCGGGTGCATTTGACATGGACCAGCACTTCAAAAAATCTGAATTTCACAAAAACATACCCGTGATACTGGGATTAATTGGAATCTGGTACAATAATTTTTTTAAAGCAGAAACAGAAGTTATTTTACCCTATGATCAATATATGCACAGGTTTCCTGCCTACCTGCAACAGGGCAATATGGAAAGCAATGGCAAGGCCATGGATAGAAACGGGAAAAAAGTTCAATATCAAACCGGCCCAGTTATATGGGGGGAACCAGGGACAAACGGCCAGCATGCTTTTTACCAGCTTATTCACCAGGGAACAAAACTTATTCCAGCGGATTTTCTAGCCCCTGCACTGAGCCATAATCCTGTTGGCAATCATCATAAGATCCTGCTGTCAAATTTTTTCGCCCAGACCCAGGCCCTTTTAAACGGAAAAACCCGGGAAAAAGTTGTTGATGAGCTTATTGATGCAGGCAAAAGCCATGAAGAGATTCAAACCATTGCACCCCATAAAATTTTTCCAGGCAACCGCCCGTCAAACTCAATACTATTTAAAAAACTTTCGCCCCGGGTTCTTGGAAGCCTTATTGCAATGTATGAACACAAGATCTTTGTTCAGGGTGTTATCTGGAATATTTTCAGCTTTGACCAATGGGGTGTTGAATTAGGCAAACAGCTGGCCAAAGAAATCCTTCCTGAATTAAATGATGACAAACCCATTACATCCCATGACTCTTCCACAAACGGATTAATGAACACTTATAAAAAATGGAATTTTTAGATATGGATATCTTTGTTGCCCGGCAACCGGTTTTTACTGAAAAAAAAAAAGTATTCGGGTATGAACTTCTCTTCAGACTCGGCCTTGAAAATGTATTTCCAACGATTGACGGTGATACTGCTACATCCAAATTATTAACCAATACATTTTTCTCCTTTGAGCTTAATGAGCTCCTGGCAGGCAAACCAGGACTGGTGAATTTTACCAGGAATCTCATCCTCCAGAAAACCCCTCTGCTTTTTCCAAAGGAGCATATTATCATTGAGGTATTGGAAAATATTGAACCTGAACCGGAAGTGATAAAATCATTGGAAGAGTTCCAGAAAAATGGATTCCGCATTGCTTTGGACGATTTTATTTACCATAAAAAATTTTTACCCATGATCGCCCTTTGCTCCATCATCAAATTTGACATCATTGCCACCCCCCTGGACACACTTGGCCCTGTATTCAAGGCCATTGAATCCCAGCATCCCATAAGCCTGCTGGCGGAAAAAGTGGAGACCTACCAGGAGTTTGAAAAGGCCCGAGAGATGGGTTTTCATCTATTCCAGGGTTATTTTTTCTCAAAACCTGAAATTCTCTCTAAAAAGGATGTTTCATCGGCCCAGATAACGAAACTGAATCTGACAAACGAATTTGGACATCCCCAGCTTGATTTACCCAAAATAGAAGGTTTGATTAAAAAAGACTTATCTGTCTCTTTTAAGCTGCTGAAATTTATTAATTCCGCTTATTTTAAACGACCAACACCCATAAATACCATCAAGGATGCCATGACCTTCCTGGGCACTGATGAACTGAAAAAATTCATCCACCTAGCAGTGATATCGGATCTCAGTGAAAACAAACCCAATGAACTGATCAGATCCTCAGTGATCCGGGCCAGGATGTGCGAACTATGCGGTGGAATGCTGAAAACCCATTTTACAATGGAAGAGTTGTTCACCATTGGCATGTTTTCATACCTTGACGCTATACTGGACAGGCCCATGAAAGACATTCTTGTCAACCTCAATTTTTCAGATAAGATCAAAGAAGCGCTTTTAAAAAAAGACAAGCAATACAATCAACTCAGCATTCTGGTGACAAGCTTTGAAAAAGGTGAATGGGACAATGGCCTCTACAAATTGATGGACGGCCGGAAAATTATTGAAAAACTGCCTGAATTTTACCTGGATGCCATCCAGATGGCAGATTCCTTTTTTATCTAACCAGACATATTGTCATTTTGCTCAGGCCTGAGGCCCCTTGTCTGGACTTCATCTCAAATTGACTCAGCAAATTTCTGTATACAGGCCGGATAAAGTTTCCATTCCTGTTCAAGCCCTTTTCTCCTGATATCATCCAGGGTATCATCCTCTTCAATATCAAAGGCTTTCTGGCCGATAATAGGGCCTGTATCTTCGCCATAATCAATAAAATGAACCGTACATCCGGCTAACTTGCACCCATACCGGAAGGTATCTCCATACCCGTCTGTCCCCGGAAAGGATGGCAAAAGAGCCGGGTGGATATTCATGATCCTGTATTGACCCGGCTCTATATTTAAACGGTCAATAAAATAAGGAGTCAGCACCCGCATGAACCCTGCCAGGACCAGAAGGTCAATATCATAGGCCAGGATATGATCCAAGAGTTTTTTTTCAGCAATGGCCCTGGATTCTAAAAAAAATCGGGTCTGATCTTTTAATGCATCATTGCCTGATAATTTTATATCTGGCGATTTTATATCTGACGATTCTGTATTTACCGGTTCCAGGACAGTGGATGGAGGATTTATCAATTGCTGTTTTTTCAGGATATCATCATACTCAAAATCAGGGGGAAGGTCTTCCGGAGTGATACCTTTTTTGCAGGACTGAATGATTTGGGAGTAGTCCACAACAAAGGTATCAATACCCTCTTTTTGAGCCCGCTCAAGGCCTTTGACTCCTGGGGTGTCTGAGCCGGTAAAAACAATTCTTGCGTCTATGCTTCCAGCCTTGCATGCATCAATAATGGCCTGAAGATTGCTGCCGCCTCCGGAAATCAAGGTTCCTACATTGATTATTCCTGCCATATTTTTCCCCTCCTGTTTACAAATTATTAATTATTTCCATAGCCGTTCTGAACTCCGCAGTCCGGGCACTTCCAGGTAACTCCGTTGCAGGTCATGCCCCACAGGTTCTCATGCATGCATGACTGGCAAATGGCAAACCCACAGCGACACTGCCAGCAGAACATAAATTCCCCATGGCAGCAATGGCAGTGCTTAATATTTTTCTGCCTGCGTTTATCCCTTCTGGCACTTACTTTTTCCTTCATCGTATAAATATACTTCTCCTTTTTTTAAAAAGATAGTATATATGCCCTTTAGGAAAATTCAACCTCCAAAAAGGGTGACATTGAAAATGCCAGATAAAAAAAAAATATTTCTAATTGACGGCAGTGCGTTTTTATACAGGGCATTCCATGCCATTCGCTCTTTAAGCACTGCCAATGGGCATCCCACCAATGCCACCTTTGGATTCACTAGAATTCTTCTCAAATTATTAAAAGAAAAAACCCCTGAATATGCTGTGGTTTTTTTTGATGTCAAAGGCCCCACCTTCCGCCACACCATGTATGAACAATACAAGGCCAACCGCCCTCCCATGCCTGAAGAACTTGCAATCCAGATACCGGATGTCAAAAAAATGATATCTGCCCTGAATATTCCCATTGTCCAGAAAATCGGTTTTGAGGCAGATGATCTGGTGGGGACCTATGCCGACCTTGCCCAGAAGCAGGGATTCCAGGTAATCATGGTAACAGGGGACAAGGATTTTATCCAGCTTATCACCGATGACTGCCAGCTTTGGGACCCCATGAAAGATAAGATCATGGACATGGCCAGGGTCCAGGAAGAAATGGGTATATCACCCCTTCAATTTATTGATGTGCTGGGGCTTGCCGGTGATACAGCCGACAATATCCCAGGGGTAAAAGGTGTGGGTCCAAAAACAGCCATCAAACTTATAATGGAATTTGGTTCCATAGAAAATATCTATGAAAATCTGGACCAGCTCCAAAAAAAGAAAAAATTATATGAAAATCTTTCCAATAGCCGGGAAATCGTATTTTTAAGCAGAGATCTGGCCTGCATTGATCAAAATATCAAGGTCAAAGAAAACATTGAGGATTTCAAACTCAAGCCCTTTGACACCCAGAAAGCCTTTGAATTATTCAAGGAACTTGAATTTAAAAACCTGGCCTTGGAATTTGCCGCAAAAGCAGATAAATCAAAAAAAGTTTACAAATTAATCACCTTTTCCCAGGAACTTGAGAAACTGGCCAAAGTTCTTGAAAATAAAGAAATTTTCGCCATTGATACGGAGACCACCTCCAAGAATCCCATGGAAGCTGAACTTGTGGGCATCTCCTTTTCCTATATGGCAGACAGTGGATTTTATATTCCCATTGCCCACATCAATGCCGGAGACATACAACAGCCTGAGAAACAAGAAATCCTGCGCATTTTCAAGCCAATCCTGGAAAACCCGGATATCCATAAAATTGGCCAGAATATAAAATATGATTATATTGTTCTGGCAAGATACGGCATCCTTCTCAAGGGCATTGTCTTTGACACCATGATTGCATCATACCTGCTGAACCCGACCACACGGGGGCATGGCCTTGATCGTATTGCCATGAATCTTTTCGGGTACAAGACCATCTCCTATGAAGAGATCACGGGAAAAGGAAAAAACCAGATTGGTTTTGAAAAGGTCCCTGTTTCAGAAGCCGTGGATTATGCGGCTGAGGACGCAGATCTGACCTTCATGGCCTATGAAGAGTTTAAAAAACAGATCCAGGACAAAGAACTTTCCAATCTCATGGATTCCATGGAAGTTCCCCTGATTCCGGTTCTTGCCGACATGGAAATGGCTGGAATCAAGGTGGATTCAGATGTTTTAAAAAATTTGTCTGAAAAGTTTGAAGCTGAACTTAAAACCCTTGAACAACAGATTTATGATCTGGCAGGGGAAGAATTCAATATCAATTCTTCCCAGCAGCTGGGAGTCATTCTATTTGAAAAACTCCAGCTCAAAGCAATGAAAAAAACCAAAAAGAAAACCGGATATTCAACAGATGTGGAGGTACTGACCAAGCTTGCCAAAACCCATGAACTGCCGGAAAAGCTTCTTAGATACAGGACCCTGGGCAAATTAAAATCCACCTATGCGGATTCTCTTTCCCTTCTCATCCATCCTGAAACCAGACGTATCCACACCTCCTTTAACCAGACAATAACGGTAACCGGACGTCTTTCCAGCTCCAAACCCAACCTCCAGAATATTCCCATCCGCAAATCTGAAGGAAAAGAGATAAGAAAGGCATTTATTCCGGAAAAGGGAAACACCCTCATTTCAGCGGATTATTCCCAGATAGAGCTGCGTGTCCTGGCCCATTGCGCCAATGACGAGATCTTGATCGAAGCCTTTACCAATGATGAAGACATCCACACCCGAACCGCCCTTGAGGTGTTCCAGGTTCTCCCCGCCTTTGTCACCGATGATTTAAGGAGCCAGGCCAAGGCCATTAACTTTGGAATTGTATACGGCATGGGGGCCTTCAGGCTCTCCAATGAATTGAACATCAGCAGGAAAATGGCCTCTGCCTATATTGAAAACTATTTCAAACGATATTCCGGGGTAAAAAAATTCATTGACACCACAATTGAAGAAACAAAAATAAGCTGTGAAGTGACCACTATTTTTGGCCGGAAACGGCGGCTGGATGATATAAGATCTTCCAATGCCAATATCAGGAACTTTGCCCAGCGGGCTGCCATTAACACACCCATCCAGGGCAGTGCGGCCGACTTGATAAAGCTTGCCATGATCAAAATGAAAGCAGCATTGATAAAAAATAAAATGACATCAAAAATGATATTGTCGGTCCATGATGAAATTATTTTTGAGACCCCCATTGAAGAAAAAGACCAGTTGATATTGCTTGCCAGGGAAGTCATGGAAAATGTACACCCCCTCAAGGTACCCCTTAAAGTCAATTTCGGATCTGGTGAAAACTGGGCCCAGGCCCATTAAAAAGATCTTTGAAAATAAGCTGAAAAAAACAGGCCTGAATTATTTTACTTAAAAAAAGGATTACCCTGAAACATGAAAACCCAACGCGTCGGGATTGTCATTAAAGAGGAAGATCATGCCAGAAAAAAAGCCAGGGAACTGGTCCAGAGTCTTGGGGACAAATGCCTGGTCATTGACACCCGGGATCCAAGCCAGAGCAATGTGCCAGATGATCTTTCATGCATAATCGTATTGGGAGGAGACGGAACATTTTTAAGTGTGGCCAGGTTCATTGAAAATAAAGAAATACCCCTCATGGGCGTGAAATTCGGGGAAGTTGGATTTCTTTCAGAAACCACGGAAGATGTACTTTATGAAGCTGTTGAATCTGTATTCAGGGGAGATTATATTATCCGGGAACGTGCCCAGCTTGATATCAAGGTCATGCGCAACAAAAAACAGTTCATTGATGTGGATGTACTCAATGATGCGGTTATCAACAAGGCCGCCCTGTCCAGGCTTGCCTCCTGTGCTGTCTACCTGGATAATACCTATCTGACCACCTACAGGGCTGATGGACTAATTGTGGCAACCCCCACAGGCTCCACAGCCTATTCCCTGGCAGCCGGCGGCCCTGTGGTGCATCCGGCAGTGCCTTCCATTATTCTAACCCCTATATGCCCCTTTACCCTGACCAACCGACCCCTGCTGATTCCAGACTCCACCCGGGTGGAAATCTCAAGGTATTGAAAACCCGGCTCAAATGGAGCGGGGGCAAGACCTGAGCTTTAATAATTTTTATCTGCATACTCAACCCAGCCTCCGGACCGGACAAGGGCTTTATCAAATTCTGAAATAGTAAATAAAAGCTCCAGGCTCCTGCCCCGGGATTCAACCTGGATCTTTGAAGTTTCAATGTCCACTGAAACAATGGTTTCCCCCTGTCTGCAAAATTCAAAAACAGAGTCAATCTTCTCCCGGGGCAGATCAATTGCCAGCATTCCGCAATTATACATGTTCTGCCTGAAAATACGGGCAAAACTCTGGGCAATCACCACATAAATCCCATTGACTTCCAGTGCCCAGGGCGCATGTTCTCTTGAGGAGCCGCACCCGAAATTTTCCCGTGTCAGGATAACACCAATATCCTTTAAATCTTTTTCAGGAGAAAAACTGTCAAGGGTTAAATCCTCCAGCAAATGAGGTTTCATGGCGATTTTTTCTATTTCCGTCAGATATTTGGCTGGAATTATTTCATCGGTATTGATATCAGACCGGTCAAGGCACAGGACCTTTCCTTTAAATTCTTTCATGGTGCTTCTCCTGATTGACAAAAAGGCTTGAATTTGTAATTTCACCCTGGATGGCTGTGGCAGCAGCTGTGGCCGGGCTCATCAGATGGACCATTCCACCTTTGCCCATGCGGCCGTTGAAATTCCTGTTGGTGGTGGCAGCTGCAACTTCTCCCCGGGCAAGAACTCCGTTGCTCATTCCCAGACAGGCCCCGCAGGTGGGATTGGTCACACAAAATCCAGCATCCATAAAGATCTTGATCAAGCCCTCTTCAAGGGCCTGGGAGAAAATCCAGGGTGTGGCAGGAGAAACAATGCCCCTGACACTATCTTTAATTTTTTTACCCTTTATAACCTCTGCGGCAATGCGCAGATCCTCAATGCGGCCGTTGGTGCAGGAACCTATATACACCTGGTCCACCCGGGTTCCCTTCATCCGGGACACAGGGCGAACATTATCTGGTTTATAGCCGAATGTTGTCAAAGGTTCCAAAAGGCTCACATCAATGGTTGTCTTTTTTGCGTAAACCGCATCTGCATCGGATGAAAAACGGGAGTATTCCTCCAGGGCAGCTTCAGGGCTTTTAAATTCATCTTTGATAAAAGGCCAGAGATACTTCACAGTGGTCATGTCAGGCTGGCAGATACCGCTTGTTGCACCGGCTTCCACTGCCATATTGGAAATGGTCATACGCTGATCCATGTTCATTTCATCCACCACATTCCCGGCAAATTCAATTATCATATTTGTGGCTCCGTCCACGGAAATCTGACGGATCACCTCCAGAATGATATCCTTTGCATAGACACCCTGGGAAAGCGTACCCTTAATTTCAATCCTGTATGTTTCCGGCTTTTTAAAGGTACACACCCCTTTTAAGATTCCAACTTCCAGATCTGTTGTGCCGACACCTGCTGCAAATGCGCCAAAGGCTCCATGGGTACAGGTATGGGAATCCCCCATAATAATGGTTAACCCGGGCCGGACAAACCCTTTTTCAGGAAAAATCGCATGGCAGACCCCATTGTTACCTATATCAAAAAAATCTTTTATTTTGTGACGTTGTGCCCACTGCCTGAGTATTTTCCCCTGCATGGCAGTCTTGGAATCCTTGGCAGGGGAGACATGGTCAATCACGGCCTTGATCTTGTCAGGATCAAACACCCTGTCTTTTCCCCTGGCCGCAAGGTCCTGTATGGCTGTGGGTGTTGTAATTTCATGGCAGAAAACCCGGTCCAGTCTTAATACACTGACATCGCCAAAGGGTTTATCCACCAGATGTGCCTTAAAAATTTTTTCTGTAATTGTTTTGCCCATGACTAACTCCAAGGTTATAATATTTTATCACCAAAATAATCTTCCCCGTCCGCAGGGGTGACAACCCAATAGGCCTGGAAAAGTGTGTCTGATATGTTCTTTATTACGTGGGGAATCTGGGAAAAAAAAGATACAGAATCGCCATCATGGAGATCATATTCATCTTCCCCATAAAGCAGCTGGGCACTGCCTGAAACAACAATTCCAAGTTCACGGCCCAGGTGCCCATTATTGGAATCCCCCCTTTTCTGGCCAGGTTCAAGCTCCAGGAAAAAGGCATTAAAGGAATGATTTCCCTTAACCTGGCTTTCTCCGCAAAGGGTTTCATAGGTAAAGCCTTTTCTCTGATATATCTTTCTCTGATTTTTTTTAATGATCTCAACTTTGGAGTGGGTTTCATAATCTTTAAAAAATTTATTGGGTGACACCCCATATACCTCCAATAATTGAAGCAGGGTGTCCAGGGAAGGGGAGATTCGATTCCTTTCGATCTGGGAGAGCAGACTGGAGCTGACACCAGCTTTGAAAGCCACCTCCTTGATTATCAAATGTCTTGAATTTCGAATGGCTTTTAACAGGGCACCCAGTTTTGTTTTCATATTTGCACTAAATCCCGGTATAATATAAGTATAACTAATTAAAGTTAAATTATACTAACATTTATCGGAATGTCAATATTTTTCCCCTTTCAATGAAAGATGATACTTGAGCCGGCCCTGGCATTGATACTCTGAAAGAAAGGCCTCCACCTCCTGCATATCCTCCTTCTCCACCTGGATACCATGTACAATATTTTCTCCATAATCTGAATGCTGGACAATGGCCCGAAACCTGCTCAGCTGGTTTAAAAATGTTTCATTCATTCCGTAGGATATTTCAACTTGAATTGGCTGGATTTTTATCAATTTGACCAAGGGTTTCAGTTCAATGGCTGTGGTAACAGATTCTGAATAGGCCTGGATCAATCCGCGGATTCCCAGCTTTACCCCTCCAAACTGACGGGTTACTACAGCTGCAATACAGGTCATATCATGGCTGAGCAGGGCATTAAGCATGGGTTTGCCAGCAGTTCCGGCTGGTTCGCCTGAATCTGAGCTATGGGAAATTTCTCCTTGTTCCCCCACAATATAAGCCCAGCAGTTATGGGTGGCAATTTTATTCTCCTTTGAAATTTTTGTAATAAAAACCTTTGCCTCTTCAATAGAAGCGGCAAAGGCAAGGGAACAGGTAAACACAGATCGTTTTATCTTAATCCGGGCAGTGCGGACAGGATCTGTTTTTGTTCTGCCAACGGAATAATAGTGCTTTTTTTCAACCATTTAATAAAAAACCCTTATTTAAATCAATGGGATCCATCCCTTCCTAAAATACAAAACAGATAAAACCCCAAACAGGTATAATACAAATTTAATTTAAATAAAACCAATCTTGAAAATTCCATGGTTATGTTCTAATTATATGATGAAAATTTATATAGTCGCCCCTGAAGGGCACAACAAATCATGAAAATAAAGGTTAATTAATGAGAATAGTTACACGACCGGATTTCGACGGCATTGTATGTGCCGTTCTCCTCAAGGAGGTTGAAGATATTGATTCAGATATTTACTGGGTTGAACCCAATGAGGTTCAGACCGGGAAAGCTTCTATCCAAAAAGGCGATATAATGGCCAACCTTCCCTTTGATCCCAATTGTTCCCTGTGGTTTGACCACCATGTCTCCAACAAACCAGAAAAAGAATTCAAAGGTGCCTTTGACATTGCTCCGTCAGCTGCCGGGGTGATCTATGAATATTATAAAAACCAGGGGAAATTTAATCATAAATTTGATGAACTTATCCGGAACACGGACATGATTGACTCGGCAGACCTGACAAAGGACCAGGTCAGGGTCCCGGAAAATTATCCCTATATTATTTTATCCATGACCATAAAAAACAGGGATTACCAGGACAAAGCCTATTGGAATAAGCTGGTATCCATGCTGGGGAAAATGCCCATTGGGGATATTCTCAAAGATGATGATGTCCGAAAACGCTGTGATGCCGTAATAGAAGAAAATGATAAATTTGGTTATTTTTTAAAAAAATACACCACAATTGTGGACAATATTTCCATAACAGATTTCAGGACCCTTGACACCATACCCTCGGGCAATCGATTTTTAACCTATTCTTTATTTCCAGATACAATTGCCAGTATAAAAATACGGTTTCTCGAACCTGAGAAAACCCATGTACTGCTCAGTATAGGCCGCAGCATTTTCAATGGCGGTTTCCAGGTGAATATAGGGAATCTGCTGGCCCGGTTCGGCGGCGGAGGTCATGCCGGTGCCGGAGGCTGCACTCTTGAGACAACAACTGCCCAGAAAAATATAGATCACATACTTGAAATCATGAAAGCCAATAAGAAAGAAGAGGATATATAGGATGGAAACCATCTGGAAAAAAGAATTTAATCTGGAAGAACTGAGCCTTTTCAGTAGAGACTGTATTGTTGGACACCTTAACATTGAATTCATAGAAAAGGGCAAAGATTTTTTAAGTGCGACCATGCCAGTGGACAAAAGGACCAGGCAACCCCTGGGAATCCTCCACGGTGGTGCCTCGGTAGTCCTGGCAGAAACCCTTGGCAGCGCAGCATCCCATATGACTCTGGATGAAACCCGCCAGAGTGTCGGCCTGGAAATCAAGGCTAACCATTTGAAAAGCATATCCAGGGGATTCGTAACAGGCATTGCAAAACCAGTCCACCTGGGAAAAACAACCCAGGTATGGGATATCTCCATTGAGAATGAAAAAAATGAGTTGATCTGTGTTGCCCGCCTGACCATGGCAGTTTTAAAAATATCCACAAAAAAGGATTGACCAGGCATATACAATGGGATCACATAAAATCAGAAAGATGATGAAAAGTGAACGGGAGATGGCCAGAAAGCGGTTCCGGCGGCAGAGGAACAAAAATTATCTGGCCAGACCCGGGATCCACGACTGCATCATTGTGCTGGATCACCTTAAACCCTCCTATAATATCGGCAAAATATTCAGAAGTGCCGAAGCCTTTGGATGCCATGAAATCCATCTGGTTGGTATTGATTTTTTCGATCCTGCACCGGGCATGGGTGCCTTTAAGTGGGTTCCAGCTGTATTTCACACTGAATTTTTCACCTGTTATACTGAAATTATTAACAAAGGATACACCCCTTATCTTCTTGAACCTGGGCAGGGAAGCCTGGTTACCAATACCTCCCTGCCCGGCAAAAGTGCGTTTATCTTTGGACATGAAGAATTCGGCATCAGTTTTGAGCCGGATCTGTTCCAGGCAATCAGACGACTGACCATTCCCCAGTTCGGAAAATCCCAGAGCCTGAATGTCAGTGTGGCTGCCTCCATAATTTTATACGAATATATGCGCCAGCAAAACCAGAACCAAAACCAATCTTTGGACCAGTCACATTAAATAACAGCAAAATTGTAAGGACATAATTATTATGCAGACCCAGAACATTGTAGAACATATTGTCACCTGGCTGATAAACTATGTTGAGGCCATTGTAGAACATATTGTCACCTGGCTGATAAACTATGTTGAGGCCGCCGGGCTGAAGGGTTTTACCATTGGTATATCCGGAGGAATAGATTCTGCTGTTACCTCAACTCTATGCGCCAGAACCAAAAAAAAAGTCCTGGCCCTTAACATGCCTATTCTCCAGGCAGAAGACCAGGTATTCAGGTCATGTGAGCACATTGACTGGCTCAGGAAAAGCCATGACAATGTTCTTGGAATTGATATGGAATTAACCCCTGTTTTCAAGCAGATACAAACCAGTTTCCCAGGAGAAATCCAGGATAACCTGACCATGGCAAATACCCGGGCAAGGCTGAGGATGCTTACCCTGTACTCCTTTGCTTCCCACCACAGGATGCTGGTAGTTGGAACGGGAAACAAGGTGGAGGACTTTGGTGTGGGATTTTATACCAAATACGGAGACGGCGGAGTGGATATTTCCCCCATTGCCGACCTTATGAAATCCCAGGTGTATGCCCTTGGAAAGTGGCTGGGCATCAGCCAGGATATTTTAAGTGCGGCGCCCACTGACGGGCTGTGGGAAGACGACCGCAGTGATGAGAGTCAGATGGGTGCCACCTATGGGGAGCTTGAATGGGCAATGAACTATGAACTTTCACACACCACAAGGAATCTGGAGATTGAAAAAAACCTGGATAAACGGAAAAAAGAAGTGTTAAAAATTTACAGGAAATTCAATGCAGCATGCAGGCATAAAATGGAACCTATTCCTGTGTGCCGGATTCCAAAAGAATTATTTACCGTCTAAATTTCCGTTATATTACCCAGGGAAAAAATATTGTTAAAGCCATACTTTTGAGGCCACCCAGTATCCCAGCTCAATTCAAGAGTCTTGTTCGCTACACCCTGCTCGAGATTCTCTTACAGCATTGAGAATGTCTTTTGTGGTTGCTTTTGTTTTGATGCCTGCAACATCAAAAGGAGATTTGGACGATTTGTTAAATATAAGCTTGAAGGTCTCACCTCCTCGGCGCTTAATAATGATATCTTCCGAGCGGGCAATATCAAGAACCATAGAAAAATTTTGTCTGGCTTCTGAATAGGTATAGACTTTCATCAGTTTACCTCCATAATATGGATCCCTAAACTCTGCGCAACTTCATTCATACGTCTATCAAGAGTAAGTAATGGGCTGTGTAAAGAAATCGCACACATTAAAAAATATGCATCATATGCATAGATGTTAAATTGAGATGCTATTTTTAATGCTTCACGAATATTAACGCTGCGCAAATCAACAGGTATTTGTTGTATAGCATCCCAGACCGATAACAAATTGTCAGGCTCAAGCCTACGACGTTTAAGCATGGCTGATAGCGCATTACCAATTTCAAAGGGTAATACATCAGGTGCAACCAAATCATGACCCAAAGTTAATCTGATAATCTCATCTCTTTCCGGCTCATAAAGAGTAACAGCTAAAAATGTATTTGTGTCTGCTATGATTTTCATAGGTACAATTGTACAAATATCTATTTTTTTTGTCAAATATTATTTGACCAAAATTGAGATAAAATCTCTTATTGCCACTCCTTTTTAGGCTAACGCCTAACCGCTAATGGCTAACCGCATATGTCAAAATCTTTTCGGCTGAAATTGTATTTCTTCATTTTATAATAAAGCAGCTGTCGTGAAATACCCAGTTTTCTGGAGGTTTTACTAACATTTCCCCTGTATTCCAGCAGAAACCTGCGTACTAATTCCTGTTCCTGCTCTTTTTTATGGGAAATAAGATCACCACTTATCATTTGGGTATTTTCTCCGGTCCTGGAATGGGGAGGTATTTTATTCCCATTCCCCAGGCCAAGGGATTTATGTTTGACAGACCAATTTGAAAAATGGGACTGGAGGTGCTTCATGGCAATTTTATCACTGGTCCCGATTATATTCATGGCCCCTTCTATCACATGTTCCAGCTCCCGGACATTGCCTGGCCAATCATAGGACTGGAAGGCTTCCATGACATTATCCTCAATGCCGTTGACATTTTTATAAAGCATTTTATTGTGTTTTTGAATAAAATGCCTGACCAGGAGAGGAAGATCCCCCAGCCTGCTGCGCAGAGGAACAATATGGATAAAAACAACTCCCAGCCTGTAAAAGAGATCTGAACGAAGGCTTTTATCAACAATGGCCTGATGTGGGTCCTGATTTACGGAACTGATAATCTTTAAATCAAATTTAATTTCCTTTAACTCCCCGACCCTTCTCACCTTTCTCTCCTGGATGATCCTGAGGATTTTACTCTGAAGCCCCACAGGCATGGAATTGATTTCATCCAGGAAAATAGTACCCTTACTGGTCCTTTCAAAAAGGCCTGCCTTGTTGATGGCCCCGGTAAAAGCCCCCTTGGAGGTACCAAACAATATCCCCTCCAAAAGGTTTTCCGGAATAGCCGCGCAATTGACCGGGGTATACTTTTTTTCACTTCTGGGGCTGTGGTTGTGGATGGCCCGGGCAAACAATTCCTTACCGGTTCCTGTTTCCCCGTAAAGCATGACCGGTGAAGGAGTATGGGCTGCCATGCCTGCGGCATTCAGTGCATCTCTGAATGCCGGATCTTCACCTATAATACTGTCAAAGGTAATCATCTGGGTTTTCATGCGCTGTTTTTTTGCAGGCATTTTCATGGATGCCAGGGTTTCAGCCAGCACATTATAATCCCGCACAAAACCAATGGACCCCACCATCTCATCCCCATTAAATATGGGGAAAACATTGTGGATGGTATTGGCAAATTTCCCCATGCGGGTCCTGTAATAAATGGGCTGGTCAATAATCGGCTGTTGGGTGATCAAACACTGCATGAACATGCTGGACTCATTGTCCAGGTCATAGACATCCACGATCCTGTTAAATAATGCATTTTCAGGGTCCAGTTCATCAATGCGGGACATGGCATCATTGTAATAGACAATGACCCCATCAACATTGGTAATGAGGACGCCATCATTATATTTATCAAAAACTGCCAGAAAATTAGCATTATCCAGATCAAATAAAAACTTCCTGGCTTTTTGTTTTGAAAAAGAATTCATCTTATAATTGTTTTGTCAGTTCCGGAATAATTTCCATTAGATCCCCTGTCACGTAATAATCACTGTTTGCCACTATGGCGGTATTTTCATCACTGTTAACGGCAATGATCATCTTTGCGGTTTTCATTCCCGCAAAGTGCTGCATGGATCCGGAAATACCACAGGCAATATATACCAGCGGACTGACCTTTTCACCGGTCTGACCCACCTGGTGGGCATAGGGAATCCAGCCAAGATCCACGGCCACACGGGATGCCCCCACTGCTGCATTCATTTTTTCAGCACAGTCAAATAAAATGGAAAAATTTTCTTTGTTTTTCATACCCCGGCCACCGGCAATGATGATCTCTGCTTCCGAAAGACTAATACTCTGGTCATCTGCCCCTGACTGATCCCCATAGTCCCTGAACAGAACCTTGAAATTATCAGGAATGGAATTATCAACATCAAAGGAAAAATATTCCGGTTCACATGGGCAGGGCACTGCCTGGACAGCATTGGGCCGGATACCAAACAAAACAAACTCACCCTTTAATTTTATACTTGCAATGGCCTTGCCTGAATACTGGGAGGTCCTGGCAACATTATTATTCAAATCCACATCCATGCAATCCATTACCAGAGGGGCATCCAGCAATGCAGCCACCCTGGGAATAATATCCCTCCCCCTGGCACTTGACAGGCCAAGAATCGTGTAGATATCCATTTCCTTTGCAGCGGCAGCTATATTTGAGGCCTGAACCATTGGATTCTCCATGGCCCGGGCCTGGAACCCCATATCAACGATTCCATGTACTCCCCAGGCGGCCAGATTATCCTTTACCCTGTCTTTTTTGTTATCATCAATCCCGTTTTCAGACAGGATAAAAGCATAGATTCGGGCATCATCCTTCTGAGCCAGGGTAATGACCCCGTAATTTGTCTCCTTGATCTGCCCGTTTTCAGTTTCCCGATTTTCTGTCTCCCGATTTTCTGTCTCCCGATTTTCTGTCTCAATGATTATTCCGATTTTTTTCATGATATGACCTTTGCTTCATTTTTCAGGATATTAACCAATTTAGCGGCAATCTCTTCAGGGGAGCCTTTGATCTCTTTGGGTGAACGTTCCTGGACCAGGGGCTCCAGCCCCACAATGGATGAGCTGCCCATGGGCTGTTCAAAGTTCAGATCCTTAAAATCAATTAAATGCACAGGCTTTTTCCTGGACTTGACCACATCGGGAAAGGTGGGGTAGGCAGGGGTGTTCAGCCCTCTCCCAGCAGCAATGACACAGGGAAGTCCCAGATCACAGGTTTTTATTTTCCCTCCCCCAAGGTCATATTCCACAATGACACGGCCAGGCCCGGCCTTATCCGCCACAGCCTTATCCACCACAGCCTTATCCACCACAGCCTTATCCGCCACAGCCTTAACCGCCACAGCATTGGTCACCACGGGAAAATCAAACAAAGCGCCCAGACGAAACATGGTCTGCATTCCCTCTGAATCAATGGACTCCTTTCCAGTAAAAATGATGTCTGGATTACCGTCCTGTTCAATGGCTGTTTTCAGAGCTCTTGCAGTTGTCATGCTGTCATGTATCCTGTTGGTATGAATTAATATACCACGATCAGCGCCCATGGCCATGGCGGAACGGATGGTCTTTTCCGCATCTTTTTTACCCAGGCACACCGCAATAATTTCCGATCCCTTATATTCTTTTTTTAGCACAGCAGCTTCAGTGACTGCATGTTCATCAAAGGGATTGAGTAAAAATGCTATGTTTTCGTCAATTCCGCAGTTATCCTGGCCATTTTTATTATTATCACGAATTGTGATATTTGCCGCAGAATCAGGAACATTTTTTATACAGACATAGATTTGCATATCTTATATCCTAGGTTTAAGTTATTCGCAATTATAGCCTTGACAGGCATTTTACAAATATCAAAGGCAGCGCTGGTTTAATATAGAACCTGCGCTGCCTTTGATGTTTTTATCATCTAAATTTTTCTGGTGCTGGAAAGACCAATGGGTCGTCCAGACCAGGCTGATTTAAAATTTTTATCCGTTTACTGAAAAACTGGAGTTATAATTGATCTCTCTTTTTCTTGAGAAAAATCCAACATCCATGGTCCGTTTGGTATACTTATATGTAAACTGAAACGGTTCTTTGTCATGGTCCAGTCCTTTTTCACAGGCTTCAATTAGTTCCGCCATCATAAGGCCTACAACAGGAGCATTTTTGTACTGGTTGCCGGAAGAACCGATTGCCATATAGAATCCAGGCAGATCTGATTTATCGTATATTGGAATCCAGTCATCGGAACAATCATATAGGTCAACAACTCCCTTGGGCTGGTTGGGAACCTGCAGGGTGGGGATTCTTTTCCCAAGACGGTAGCACTGGGCTTTCCACTGCTCTTCGGTCAGGACATTGTCACGGCCATGGCCGCCTTTTCCTTCATAGAAATCATCGGGATCAACCCATTCCTGGGGATCGCAGTCCGGATCTTCAGAACCAATGAGAAATGTGTTTCCGACTTCAGGTCTTACATAGCATCCAATATCACCGTCAGACATGTGGTATCCTGTGTTCAGATAATCATAGTCATCTGGAGAAGGGCAGTACATTACTTCGTGGCGAAGGGCCTTAGTCTTGATGTTGCAGCCTTCCCAAACACCTTCTGCCATCTGATTGATCTTAAAGGAGTGAGGTCCACCAACATTCACGACAATACCTGCATCAATCTGGGTTCCGTCTTTTAAGGTAATACCGCTCACCTTACCGTTTTCGCTTCGAACATCCACGACCTCGGCATTGAACATGAACTTGGCACCTTTGGCTTCAGCCGCCCTCATGATATTATGGGCAGACAGGGCAGGGTCATTTACATACCCGGCTTCAGGACAGAAAATTCCACCTTCAAGATATTCAGTGGGTTCATCGTAAAATTTGGGATCTTCAGGACGTCTGATGGGCCAGAATTTATGGAGATCAACAACAGGTACTTTCCCTTTTATCTTGTCATTGTCCCATTCTTCATAGACAACACCCACTTCATCATAGTTTGCCTGTACTTTTCTCCAGTCATGGCCTTCAGATTTCAGCAGGATGGACCCTGTGTTCATGTATTTGGCATGGCCTTTTTCATCTTCAGTATGGTCCAGGTATTCTTCCCAGTTCAGCCAGTATTTAAAGCCTTCATAGGCCATAGCAACCCCGTCAGCCGTTGAATAATGTGCCCGTACAATGGCACATGATCCAGCTGTAGAACCTTCTCCGGCATCGGGAAGCTTATCAACGCTGAGGGTCTTGTATCCCTTCTGGGAAAGTTCATAGGCAATGGGGGCTCCAATAACACCCGCACCAATAATAATTGCATCAAATTTGTCGTTCATTATTATATCTCCTTTGTTTATAAACTTTTTATCCATTCTGTAAATTTTGTTTCACCTGCCGGTGCAAGCCCAAACTCTTCTCCCGCATGGAGGATGGCATGGATTATATCTCTTCCATATCCCCTGGAGCATGTCAGGACCACGCAGGATTTTTCTGCATCCCGGCTCAGGGCAACTATCTGGCAGGGCACATGGGAAAAAGGCCCCTGGGACAGAAATGGAGTTTCCCTGGCAGTATCCATAAAATCCAGTGAAGACAGTTTTTCACAAATTGAAAAAACTGCTTCTCCAATGATTGCGACAAAAACAGTGCCCTCTGTCACATCTGTGTATTCAGGTTCTGCCGGCATTTCAAAGCCATCTCCATCCAAATGGTATAGAGAAGTCTGGGTGCCATTCATCCTGTTAACCAGGATTCCGTTTTCCAGAACAGACTGGCAGGGGACTTCAGGAATACTTATCCCAAAGGGTTTTTTAGAACCTAGGTCAGAACACTGCAGATCAAGCCTTGTTCTATGACTCAGGTCCACAAGCCAGGGTCCTTCACCCTGGTTATGGTATTCCAGAACCACATTCCAATTATCCCGCACCTCTTTTTTGAGAGGTGTTGATTTAAACACAACAGGTGAGTATCTTTTTATCTCTTTCATGATATTTCCCTTACATTTTCATCCGTTTGCCTTCAGGATCATAAAACGGCATCTTCACAACTTTTCCGTAAATCAGTTCACCGTTGCACTCATCTTCATAAATGGACAGCCTTGTACCGATCTTGGCAAGATCCCCTTCAACCAGAGCCATACCTACGGCTTCGTTCAATGAAAAACTATCCCTGGCCGTGGCAATATATCCACGTACTTTTTCATCCACAACCAAAGCACCGTCCCTGGGGGCACGGCCATTATTTTCCATCTTAAAACCCACAAGCTTCAAACGTGTATTGTCCTTTTCTGCCTGGCGCAGGGCAACAGCTCCAACGGTTTTTGCCTCTGCCTTGGAGCGGTCCCAGAGAAATCCCAGGCCCACGTCCAGCAGATTGGTCCGCTGTTCTGATTCCTGGCCCAGGATGATATGACATTTTTCCATGCGAAGTACATTCTGGGCTTCCACCCCGAAATTCTGAATATTAAACTCTTTGCCTGCCTCATTAAGCATGAGCCACAAAGACTTCATATAGGAAGAAGGCACATGGAACTCATAGGAAAGCTCACCCACAAAGCCCAGACGCATGGCACGGACCTTTATGGTGTCTGCAATGGTAATTTCCTTGTATACAGAATATCCGAATGCTTCATTGGAAATATCAATATCCACTATCTTTTCAAAGACTTTTCTGGCGTTGGGGCCGGAAAGGTTGATCACTCCCATGGAATCAGTCAGATTAACCAAAGCAAAATCCCAGCCATCATACCTTGTATGGTAGCGGATCCACTCCACAGTCTGACCGGCCCGGCCGGAAGAAGTGGTGAAATAATAATCATTTTCACCCTGTTTAACCACAACTCCGTCATCAATAACACAGCCGTCTTCGTTACACATGGCAGTATATTTAACCCGGCCTTCCTTGACTTTGGTCATGTCAGACACAAAAACCCGCTGAAGGGCTTTCAGGGCATCTGGCCCGTGAATCCTGAATTTACCAAGGGTGGAACCGTCCAGCATACCTACATTATTCCTGACATTTTCAATTTCCTTTTTACTGGTCAGATCACTGGAAAAATACCGGGCCCGCTGCCACACTCCAATGTTCCTGAAAATACCCCCGTCTTTTTTCTGCATCTCATCCATGGGAGTAATTTTAAACATATTATGATTTGTACCTGCATAGGTCGCTATCATGGTGGGTACCAGAGGCGGTCTCACAGTGGTAGGCTTAATGGAAACATCAGATAATGTCTGGTATTTGGCAGTAAAAAGCGGCAAATTGTGACCGGGTATGCCGCCCTGGCCTGGTCCAAGGCCTGCACCGGAAAAACGTTTGATCAGTTCCGGCACATCAAAACCCTTTTCAATGGTCTGCTTGACATTTTTAACGCTGACATCCTCATCAAAACAGATAAAGCTTTTCCTGCCCTTTACAGGTGCTGTCACCAGCTTACTGCCCCTGGTGGGTCCTGGAAGGGCTTCCAATTCTTTTCTGGCTTCCCCTATATCTGCAATGGAACAATTTTCACAATCAAAGGCTGCCTTAAGGCCGGCAAGTTTTCCTGATGCCTCAATAGCCTTACCATCATCAAGTCCCAGCATTCTGCCGGCAGCATGCATTTTTTTGGGCAGTTCAACGGGCAGAAAAAATCCAGTGTGATTGTCATACTTTAGTTTAGCCTGAGCCACTGTCAGGGCACCTGTCACAGGTGTGTACCCGGCCGATGCAACCAGAAGATCACAGTCAAGGATTTTGGAGACTGTTCCGTCAATGCTGGTAATTGTAACCTTTTTTACCTGTTTGCTGCCATGGGCCTTTGATGCTACCCAGCCTTTGAGCAGGGTTATCTTTCGATCCTGGACAGCTTTTACCAGGGCAGTATCCTGGCCATCTTCCCTGATATCTGCAATGCATTCAATGGTAAGGCCAAGATCAGACAGGCTGATTGCAGCTTCCAGGCCCATGTCGTGTCCAATACTGAACACAGCTTTTTTCCCGGGCAAAAGTCCGTAGGTATTTGCAAGGCGCAGGGCACAAGCTACCTGCATCACACCTGGACGTTCGTTATTATCAAAAAGAAGTGGCCTTTCAATACAGCCCGTGGCAACCACTACTGAATTGGCCCTGATTTCCACATATCTTTCATCAAAGGCATCTGACTCTTTGCCAATCTGAAAACCGGTAATCAAGTTATTGTTGTAAGCACCCACCATGGAAGTATGGGTCAACACCCTGATATTGGGCATTTTTTCAACCTCAGCCGCCAGTTGGGCTGCCCGGCTGTTATAGGACTGGCTATTCTGAAATTCAGCAGACCTGTACTCAAAACTGCCCCCAAGCCAGGGCCTGGATTCCATGAGAATCACCCTCAAACCTTTTTCAGCTGAAGCAAGGGCCGCAGTCATTCCGGCAGGCCCGCCGCCCAGGACGCAGACATCTGCTGTGGGATAAATTTCATCATATCTGCCTGTCATTTCAAAATCAGGGGAAAGCTTTCCAATACCAGCTGCTTTTCTGATCTGTTTCATGGCAATGGGCCAGATTTTTGCAGGCTTGTGCATGACATCATAATAGAACCCGGCAGGCATTGCCCAGTCCATCTTATCCATGAATCCCATCATATCATTTTCAGCAGATCCTTTGACGTTCTGTTCCTTAATGACCATGTTGGATTTCAAAAGGGTGTTCTCAGTCCGGACATTGGGTATGCCGTCCACTTCCATCATGGTGTTGGAGCTTTCGCCGTCCAGGCTGTAAAGTCCCCTGGGCCTGTGATATTTCAGACTCCTTGCATAGAGCCTGACACCATTTGCATAAAGGGCCGTTGCAATGGTATCCCCTTTGGACCCGTAAAATTTGTTGCCCTTATATATAAAAGGAATTTTTTCACTTGAATCAATTCTCAATGTGGGCAGATGATTAAACCTGTTCATCGTTCATAGCCTCCTGGTTTGGTGCCACCTGATCTGATGCCACCGGGTCTGATGCTGACGGGGCTTCCTGTTCAAGATTAGTAGTTGTATCCCGGGATATGGTAAACCATGATCCGCAACCATCCTTGTGAAACCACCACTCCTCCTGTACACCTGCAACACAATTATTCATGTGTGCATAGTCACACCAGGTTTCCGGAGTCAGATCCTTTTCTTCAGGTCTTGGACCTTTTTCTTCTCCGCCATATCTAAATTCATACCCGTTTCTCTTTCCACAGACCGGACATGTAATTGTTAAAGCCATTTTTATTTCTCCTCTTTGGGGTCTTTGGGGTCATCATCTTTGGGGTCAGGCTTGTGTAATTGCGTTATTTGCCCAAATAACGCAATTACACAAGCCTGACCCCACGCAAGCCTCAAGCCTGACCCCACGCAAGCCTGACCCCATCCAATTTAGTTGTCCGCGCTATAACTGACAAGGGCTGCTGTTTCACCCATGAGCTTATGCTCCTGGTATCGTTTGAGGGCAAAGGGTTTCAGCATATCAGGGCAGGTATTAGTGGCCATGAACTCAGCCATGTATTTGCCCACTGCTGAACAGGATTTAAATCCAAAATATCCCCAACCGCAATCCATGAAAAAGCCTTCAATCTGGTTATTGCCATCCATGATGGGTGCCATGTCCGGAGTCATATCAGCCAGGCCTCCCCAGATTCTCATGAACCTGAGCCCCCTCAAACTGGGCAGGAATTCCGACAAAGCTTCTGCCTGGTGTTTAATATAATGGGCAGTGTTCAGGGTGGTGTAATTGGGCCATTGGTCCATGTGGGCACCTGTGGCAATTTCTCCCTTTAAGGTCTGGTTGGCATAGCAATGATATGCACCCGAAGAAACCACATGGTTCAGCAGGGGTTTTATGGGCTGGGTTACCATGGCCTGAATGGTCAGAACAGATATGGGAAGCCTGATTCCCAGGAATCCATTGATTAGGGAAGCAGAATACCCTCCCGCTGAAACAAGGACCTGTTTGGTATTGATCACTCCCTTATCCGTGGTAACAGAGGTAACTTTTCCATTCTTTGTACCAATCCCTAAGGCTTCGGTCTGCTGATGGATCTCAACTCCTTTTTTGGTAGCACCCTTGGCAAGTCCCCATACCACTGCATCATGGCGGACAACACCACCCGGCGGATGGAACATGGCACCGTGGATGGGAAAGGTAATATCCTCGGAAATATTCAATGCCGGGACCAGTTCCTTTGCCTCTTTTGAGTCAATAAGATGGGACTCAACCCCATGGAATTGTGCCGTGGCAATGGTCATCCTGGCTGCTTTCATTGCAGCTTCAGAATGCATAAGGTTAAGGTTTCCGCAATTGTTAAACATGAGGTTGTAGTCCAGTTCTTTGGTCAGAACCGGCCACAGATCCAGGGCCTCCTTGTACAGCGGCACATTGTACTGGGTCCGCTGGTTGGCACGGACAATGGCCGTATTTCTTCCAGCGCCGCCAAAACCGATATAATTCTTTTCGATAATAGCGATATCAGTTATGCCATGCTGGGTTGCAAGGTAGTAAGCTGTTGCCAGACTGTGAAGTCCGCCCCCAATGATAACCACATCATAACTTGATTTAAGTTTGGTTTTTTTTCCCCACATGGGTTTTTTTTTCAAAAACATTGGCCTTCTCTTCAAATTTTTGGATTTATATTGGTTTCTGACTTATCCATTGTTCTCAATACTCCATGAAAGAAATTGTGTCAAGAATTAATTTTTAAAATGATAGTTTTTCTTTCATAAATACTTGACAAAATAATTTGTTTAAATTAATACTCAATAAAATTAAGAAATTAGCTTTAGGATCTTAATATTGCAACCCATGCTTAAAATATAGATAAAAAGGCTTTTCCAATGAATGATGCTGCATCACATCCGGTTATAAATGAAATCTCAGCCAAACTGGATACCCTGACCCCCAAGGCCCAGGCCCTTGGAACCTATATTATGCAAAACCCCTCCAAAGTAGTATTCATGACAACAAAAGAGCTGGCAGAGGCATGTGAAACCAGCGAAGCGACCGTGGTAAGATTTGTCAGCACCCTTGGATATAAGGGGTATTCCGATTTTCAGGATGCTTTAAAGGATTTTGTTAACACCGGACTTTCCCTGCCGGACCGTATTGATATCAAAGGCATAAAAGAACCGGGGTTTGACCGCCTCCACCGTGGAATCCTGGAGGAGCTCAACAATCTCAAATACCTTTACGAACATATTGATGTGGAAAAAATGAACCTGTTTGTGGAACACCTGGACAAAAGTCCGGCCGTTTACGTCACAGGCTCCAGGCTCTCTTACACCTTTGCCTATTACCTGGGCTGGTCCCTGACCAAAATCAGAAAAAGTGTCCACATCCTCAAAGGCAGTGATTCCACTGCCATGGATAGACTTACCAATGCTCCGGATAAAAGCCTGGTGGTGCTTGTGGCAACCACCAGATATCCCAACGAACTCATCAAATTAAGCAAAATGATCCGCAGGTGCGGTCACACCCTTCTGGCCCTGACCGACAGCAATATCTCCCCTGTAATCCAGTTTGCCGATCTCTCCCTGGTTGTGCCGTCCAAATCCATACCATTTATTGGGAATGTCTCAGGGATATTGGCAGTTATCCAGTATATAGTCCAGGAACTGGCCAATAAAAAAGGAGAAAGCCTCCGTGAGTACCAGGAACACCTGGAACAGGTCTACCTGGAAAATGATATCCTGTTTAATCTTGACCCCAAATAAACCATAAAAAAACAAGATAGGTTGTGAGTCTTTTCCACGATATTACCAGAAATTAGATATAAAGACATTAAAAACAAAAAAGAGGAAATTATGTTAAAAACCCAGGAAGAGTTACTAAAAGTATTATCCGGCATCCCGGTTGAGTACACCAACCACGAACACCCGGCTGTTTACACCGTGGAAGAGGCTGACCTGCACCATGAAGGCATAGAGGGAGTTCACAGTAAAAATCTTTTTTTCAAGGATAAAAAGAAAAATCTTTTTCTGGTGGTAACCCTGTCTGACAAACCTGTCAACATAAAGGAGCTGGCCAAAAAAATCGGGGCAAAAAGTCCGTCCTTTGGAAAACCAGACCTTTTAATGGAGGTCCTGGGAGTTATTCCAGGCGCTGTCACCCCGTTGGCCGCTGTAAACATAAAAGAGCAGCCCGTTAAAATTATCCTGGATAAAGAGATGATGGAAAATGATCTCTTAAACTTTCATCCCCTGGTTAACACAGCCACAACTACCATTGCATCAAAAGATCTGATAAAATTTCTGGAGCATTGTAACCAGGAACCTGAAATCATACGGCTTTAGTTTTCCTCTTCTTTGCTTTGATCTCCACCTTCACCTTGGTCTCCGTTCAGGTCTTCGTCCTGATCCTCATCCTGGCGGGGATCCATGTGCAGGGCCACAGAAGAAGTCTTTTTCATCATAACAAAATCAACTTGTTCTTCCGCAGGCAGAATCTGAACCGATTCCTTCTGCCGCAGCAATAAAGTGATCACAGAATAAAGACTGCTTATGCCCATAAAATAAAAGTAAAACCCATAGGGAGATCCAGAAAGGGTCATCACGGTTGAAACAGCTACCGGTCCCAGTGATGACCCCACACCATAGGCAAGCAAAAGTGCTGAACTTACCTTGATCACATCCTCAACATCAAACACATCATGGGCTCGGGCCACTGCCACAGGATAAAGGGTAAACACAAAACCGCCAAACAGAATTGTTGCCCCCAGTAAGGCGTTAATGGAATTTTGGGCAAAAAATATCATTAAAAGACTAACTCCTGTAACAACAAATCCAAGAAAGGGCAGGACCAGGGACCTGTCAAACCGGTCTGAAAAATTTCCCACTGGCCATTGCAGCAAAAGCCCTCCCAGGATACTCAGGGTCATGAACCAGGACATCTGGGAAATTGTCAGATTCATCTGCTGGGTAAAAACAGGCCCCATGGTGTAAAAGGCACTGGTCATCATTCCTGCTGAAAGACACCCTATTAAACCAATGGGAGCTTTTTTAAAAATGGTTTTCAGTTTGATTTTTTCAGCCCTGGGCAGCTCAGGATGGATGGAATGGGTAAGGGAAACAGGAATTATGCTCAGGGCAATACAGACTCCCACAACCATATACATGGCCTGGGTTTCCACACTCCCTACGACCAGGAGTTTTTGCCCTATGGCCCCGCCAAGGTAGGCCATTATCATATAAATGGAGAAAACCCGGCCCCTGACCTTGGGTTCAGCACATTCGTTAAGCCAGCTTTCGATCACCATGAATAATCCCATGTTGGAAATCCCGGTTACAAAACGAAGCCCGGTCCACAAAGGAGCTGAAACATAGAGCCCGTGGAGCATAACAACAATGGTTGTTCCTGCGGCAAATGCTGCAAAAGCACGGATATGCCCCACACTGCGGATCATTCGCTTACAATAAAAGGCCCCCACAACCAGTCCCACATAATAGGCCGTCAAAATCACACCGGTAATCTGGGTTGAACAACCTTCAGATGAAAGCCGAAAACTCAAATAACTATTGAGCAGGCTGACACCCATCATAAGGAACAAAATAGAAGAATATAATGCGATGAATGATTTAAGGACAGGAAACATCGATTTCACCTTTTGACAAAAAACATAAGGCCTGGTCCAGGGCGTTATTGCCGCCCTGGCACAAAGCCCGGAAATCATTAAAGATTCTGGGCCTTTAATGATTTCCGAGCAAAAAATAACGATGCATGATAATCCTGTTTCAGGTAGGTGTCAATGCAGAGAAATGAATTTATTAATAAAATTATTCATTAAGGACAGTAATCACTTCAGCTTTTCTCAAAACCTGGTTGTCTTGTTGATTGAGAAACCCATTTTTTACTACTTCTATTATGGTTTCATTTTCCAACCCTGGATGCCCCCTGGTTTCGATCACTTTGCAATATTCCATTGTTGCCTTATTCCCGGGGAATTCCATTGGGACGATGGATGCAGATTTAAAGTAGCGAAGCAATTTTCTATGGATGGAATGTATATTTTTGCCCAGCATTTTTGCGGTTTTATCAAGTTTGTCTTTTTTTGTTTCAAGATTTTTTTCCAGGGCTCCAAGGGCATCCATGATGTCAAGAAGGCCTAAAAAAGAGTCTCTTTCCTTTTTATAAAACAGCTCCTCTTTTTGGGTAAGGGCAATGTTCAATTCAGCAATTGTTTGCTGAAATTCAATTATTTTCTGCCTTAACAATTCTTTTTCAGTGTTCATGATCTTGTTCAAAATTGTTTAACCGTTTTAATTGAGAATTATCTGATTTCCCGGGACCTTCAAAGTGTATTGAATTTTCTGTTATTTTCTGGAAAAGTCTTACTTTAGAATCTTTAAGATCAGCAAAATGCAAAAATTCCTGACAAGCCCTGGAAACCGGATCAAGCAGCATTTTCTGAGCCTGGGCCAGTTCTTTGGCAGAATGTTTTTTAT
>NBML01000028.1 GCA_002085465.1 Desulfobacteraceae bacterium 4572_89
TGGACTGGCCTGGCTTTCTTGAACGAGCCATGGATGATGAAGAGATTGCAAGAAAAATTTTTGATGAGTTCTTAAAAGAGATTCCCATGAGAATCGATAATATAAACAAGGCTGTAAATACCGGTGATGCTCTTGAACTTAAGCAGGAAGCCCATATATTAAAAGGTTCTTCTGCCAATGCAGGGGCAATTGGTTTGCAGGATATTGCATATAAAATTGAACAATCCGCAGCTGATGAAGATTTTAAAAAGGCTGCTGCCCTTGTCCCTGAACTTGAAAAAAACCTTAAAATTACCACAAGGCAATACAATAATATGATTTTAAAAACAGGTGGTTGAAATGACAGAGTGTAAATTATTGATTGTTGATGATGAACAAAAAATGGGTCAACCGGAATTAGTGTGGTGAATAAAATCAATCGGTTACGCAAAACATTGCTCACATATCAACATTTTCCAAGATCCTCTTCATTGGACCGCAAACGTCTGACCATAGAAGGTCTCCGGTTCAATCAAGACTTGGAAGTCGTGAAATTCGGCAAAACGGCTCCATTTGTTGGCGAAAACACGCCCACCTATCGGTTGGTTTCAACTATGAAGATGGCCGTATTGAGTGCTGGCATCCTATTCTATGACGACATGTATATCTTCGCAGAACGACATCTTAAGCTCCATCCCGGCATCGTGGAAATTTTCCCGAAGCGGTTCCCTTACGTTTTTGCAGACGAGATGCAGGACACTGATAAGCGACAAACTGAAATCCTCGACACCCTGTTTTCCAACAGCTCAACAGTACTCCAGCGTATTGGCGATCCAAATCAGGCAATTTATCACCAGTCAGCCGTAGGAGAGGGATGCATTTGGCAACCACCGGAAGAATCACACCAGTTGAGCACTAGCCGCCGGTTTGGGCCTTCTACTGCTACCATAGTCAGCAACCTTTCGGTAGTATCACCAGTTTCTATTGTTGGATGTGCTAAGAATAGAGATATCAAACCACATCTCATCGTTTTTGCCGATTCACAAATTGAAGAAGTTATCCCGGCCTTCGCTACGATAATCACCAACCACAGTTTGCACGAACTACCCAACCGTGGCTTCAAAGCTATTGGATGGGTTGCAAAGAAACACGAAAGTAGGCACACGCTACATGATTACTGGCCCCAGTTTGATGTAAAACGAAATAGGCGCCAAGCCAGTTACGCCACCCTGAAAGGTAACCTTCACTCAATAAGGCTTGCGGATGGTCCTGACTCACCAAAGGTGTTTAGGGAAACAATTTTGAACGGGATTGTCGCTCTCCTCAAAGATGGTGTTGCCTGATTCTTTTGGCGTGGATATGAATAGTGATGAAGTGGTTGATTACTTGAGCGCTGAAGATGAAGAGACACACCCTGATCCAGCAGAAGATCCGAAGAAGGGTTATGTTTTTGATGGTGGCGTTATCGATGTCTCCTCAGTGCACGCCGTGAAGGGCGAAACCCACACGGCTACACTGCTGTTGGAGACTTTTTATTACGGATACGATATGCACCGTATCCTTCCATACCTAAAGGGGCAGGCAGCCACGGGCAAAGAAGCCAAAAGGATTAAAGAATCTCTCAAGGTAGCCCTTGTTTCATGTTCTCGTCCAACTCATCTGCTCGGCGCTGCCATTCACGCCGACACCATTGGCTACCGAAACGCCCGAATGCAGTTAACTGACGCTGATATGTCAGAACTTGCTGAACTGTGGGATACTGTTGATCTACGGTGAGTGGACACCCTCCTAAGTTGCTGAGGTTTAGGTTGAAAAGAAAGTCATTAAATGGTTTGTATTTCCCGATATCAACGTTTTTAAACTTTTTTGATCCATATATCCTAATCTTTTCAACTTTCAACACGGTCACGGATAACGGCAACCAATGTTTCCAGCTCTGTTTCAATATGCTGAATGCAGACAGATGCACCATATATTTTTTTGATAAAAAAACAGATGAGCTTCATTCAGAGTATTATCATATGAGCAGGTTGTTGAGCTGCTGTGCAAGATATAGTGGAATGGAAAGCAGTGTATAAGAGACAGAATCCCCCTGTGTTGTTTTGACATTTATATTTTCTTTTGATGGCAGGTTTGAATTAAATCTTACAGCAAGATTAAGGTTTTTATCTGCCATGAACTGATGAAGAGATTTCATGCTGCCGGCAGTTCCTGATTTTATTTCAACGGGCACGACACGGGTACCATGCTGGATGATATAATCAATTTCTCCTTGTCTGCCGCCGGTTCTCTGCCAGTAAAAAAGTGCTGGATCTGTTAAAGGTGCCTGGGAAGATCTCATCTGCTGCCCGACAAATTGTTCTGCAATCCCTCCTTTATTGACAAAAGCCAACCTGTCTGACCGGGATTGTGATGTCGGGGCAAATCCCAGATGGGCAGATACAAGCCCTATATCAATCAAAAGCATTTTAAAAAATTTATCATTTGATTCAGCACCAAGTGGTAACCCGTTGCCGCTGGTATGCATTATTTTTGTAAATACTTTTGCCTGTGATAACATGGATAGATTTTTTTTTATCAACAGAGATTTAGCCAATGGCTCAACCCTTGTATAAACAAATTTGTTTCCCAATTGTTTAGATACTGAAATAAATAATTTATACAGCAAACCAGGGTCAAACTGCCCTCCATATTTATAGAAATCATCACGAAAGGTTGATAAAAGATCCTGTTGGATTTTTATGCAGGCATTGAAATCTTTAGTGTCAGCCCATTTTTGGAGAGATTCCGGCATCCCACCGACAAGGCAGTAATCATGATAAAGATCCAGACATTTTTCGTGAATTGATTCAGGTATGGTGTCATTAAAAGAGAATGTTTCAAGTTTTTTTAAAAGGAATTCATTGCCGGTTGCGAGCAGAAATTCAAAAAATGAAAATGGTTCCAGAAAAAAATAGGTTCTGACTCTAAGTTTTTTAATATCTCTTTGGGATTATTACTGGTAAACAGATCTGCTAAAGTCGGGTTTCTTTCAAAGTTCAACTCTATTAATTTCAAGTTATTGCGTCTGCTGAGATCTCTTACCATCCACGTTTTCCCAACCTGCCTTGCACCTCTGATAACAAGTGGTTTTCTTTTTTTATCAGCCAGCCAGTTATCTAAATGTACAGATGCAAATCGTATCATAATTTAAATTCTCTTGAGTTGTTTGTTGGCAGCAATAATAAAACAACGCGTTGTTTTTGTCAATATATAATAAAACAACGCGTTGTTTTATTGAATTTAGATTTACTCAGTAATTACCGATCTCCATTTCGAAAAATTCAATGCCGCCTGCTCCATCTGTATTTCTGGAAAATTCTCTGATGCGGCATCTTGAAGAAGAGTTGTAAAGTGTCAAAGTTTTTTTGGATTTTTTTGTATACTTTTGTTGACAAAAATGAATTTCCAACCCTATAAGTTCTTATCAAGAAAAAAAATTTCTGTTCCATGTTTATATTTTGTGTGTCCAGGTAATATGTACATTGGTAATATATGTTCAAATATTATATTTTTTTATACAACTTTCCATTAACCCTAAACTTTTTAAGGAGAATCTAAGATGATTAATTTGAAAGGTGTTTTAGGAGCAGTTGTCGTAATTTTAATGCTTACCGCAGCCCAGGTAAGTTTTGCAGCTACAGAAATCCAGTGGTGGCATGCAATGGGCGGTGTCAATGGAGAACGGGTCAACAAGATTGCCGACGATTTCAACCTGACCCAGCAGGATTTTAAAATTGTGCCTGTCTATAAAGGAAACTATACAGAAACCATGACTGCTGCAATTGCTGCCTTCAGAGCAAAGCAGCAGCCCCATATCGTACAGGTCTTTGAAGTTGGAACAGCCACAATGATGGCAGCCAAAGGTGCGGTCTACCCTGTGGAAGACGTCATGAATGACAGTGGTGTCCCTTTTGACAAAACTGACTATTTGCCGGCGGTTATCAGTTACTATCAGACCCCTGAAGGCAAACTTCTTTCCATGCCCTTTAACAGCTCCACTCCGGTTCTCTGGTACAATAAAGATGCTCTGGAAAAAGCAGGAGTTAAAGAGCCGCCAAAAACCTGGCCGGAAATGGAAGCTGCCTCACAGAAAATTCTTGATGCCGGTTATAAGTTTGGATTTTCTTTTGGCTGGCAATCATGGGTTATGGTTGAAAACTTCAGTTCCTGGCATAATTTGGCCATGGGAACCAGGGAAAATGGATTTGCCGGAATCGATACTGAGTTTACATTTAATAACCAGCAGGTCAAAAGGATGTTAGGGGAAGTTGCGAAATGGCAAAAGAATAAAATTTTCCAGTATGGTGGCCGAAGGGGTGACAGCCTGCCCATGTTCACCAATGGCGAATGTGGAATGTGGATGAACTCTTCTGCCTATTATGGCGGCATTAAAAAACAGGCTAAGTTTGAGTTTGGTCAAACCATGCTGCCCTTTTATCCAGATGTTATAGACAAACCGCAAAACTCCATCATCGGCGGAGCCACCCTATGGGTTCTGCGCGGCCATGAAAAAAGCTCTTATAAGGGTGTTGCCCAGTTTATGAGTTATCTTTCTTCTCCTGAAGTTCAGGCCTGGTGGCATCAGGAAACCGGATATGTACCCATTACCACTGCTGCCTATGAACTCAGTAAGAAGCAGGGTTTCTATGAAAAAAATCCTGGCACGGATACAGCCATTAAGCAGTTGAGTCTGAATCAGCCTACTCCCAATTCCAGGGGTATACGTTTCGGCAATTTTGTTCAAATTCGTGAAATTATCAACGAGGAGATGGAGGCGACCTGGAATGGAAGTAAAACTGCTGATCAAGCCATGGATGAAGCTGTAAAACGTGGTAACAAACTTCTACGAAAATTTGAAAAAGCAAATAAATAACTTAGGATTTTCAACAGCTGCAGGTGACTGTAGCTGTTGATAACCCAATATACCTATGCTGAAAAGAGTTCATTTTAAACCTTCGCCGCTACCCTATATCCTGGTAGCTCCGCAGCTTATCATTACCCTGGTATTTTTTATATGGCCGGCCAGTCAGGCTATATATCAAAGCCTGCTGGTTCAGGATGCCTTCGGGTTAAGTACGGAATTGGTCTGGCTTGACAATTTTAAAGAGCTTTTCAGTGATGATTATTATCTCCAGACCTTTAAACGTACTCTTTTATTTTCATCCCTCGTGGCATTTTCATCCTTAAGTATTTCCCTGGTTCTTGCTGCCATGGCCGACAGGGTGATCCGGGCCTCATCCATTTACCGTACTTTATTGATCTGGCCCTATGCCGTGGCTCCTGCAGTGGCAGGTGCTCTCTGGATGTTCATGTTTGATCCCACAATTGGGATCATTGCCTATATGCTTGATTTCCTGAATTTTGAATGGAATCATCGTCTTCTTGGCAGCCACGCCATGGCACTTATTGTTTTTGCTGCAACCTGGAAACAGATAAGCTATAATTTCCTTTTCTTTTTTGCAGGGATGCAGGCAATTCCACGCTCTCTTATTGAGGCTGCAGCCATTGACGGATCTGGGCCAGGCAGGAGATTTTGGACTATTATTTTCCCCCTTATCTCACCTACAACGTTCTTTTTGATGGTTATGAACCTTATTTATGCTTTTTTTGAAACATTTGGTATCGTTCATGCAGTTACCAAGGGAGGTCCGGTCAAGGCAACTGAGATACTTGTTTATAAAGTTTACAATGATGGTTTTATCGGCCTTGACCTTGGTAGTTCAGCAGCCCAGTCTGTCATATTGATGGTAATTGTCATCGGTCTTACCGTAATTCAATTTCGTTATATTGAACGTAGAGTGGAGTACTGATTATGATAGAACAACGACCAGTGACAACTGTAATCAGCCATGTTGTATTAATAGCAGGAGTTTTACTGGTTGCTTTTCCAATATGGATCACCTTTGTTGCCTCAAGTCATACTGGTGTACGCATGACCCAGGTTCCTCTGCCCCTTCTTCCCGGAGGGCATTTTTTCGAAAACCTTATGGACGCCCTTACCATTGGAGTGGGGAATGCACGGGAGCAGTCTGTGGGGTTGATGCTGATCAATTCCCTGGTAATGGCCATGATGATTGCCTTTGGTAAAATCATTATTTCTCTTTTATCAGCCTTTGCCATTGTCTATTTTAAGTTTCCTTTCCGGATGACTATTTTCTGGTTGATTTTCATTACTCTGATGCTGCCCGTGGAGGTACGTATTTTGCCAACCTATGAAGTTGTGGCAAATCTTCATATGCTGAACTCTTACTGGGGCCTGACAATTCCTTTGATAGCCTCGGCCACGGCCACATTCATGTTCAGACAGGCCTTTCTTACCGTACCTGATGAGCTGCTGGAAGCGGCCCGTATAGACGGGGCAGGGCCCATGCGATTTTTCTGGGATATTCTGCTGCCCATCTCCCGGACCAATATTGCAGCGCTTTTTGTTATACTTTTTATCTATGGATGGAACCAGTATCTATGGCCGTTGTTAATCACCACTGATAAAGATATGTATACCATTGTAATGGGCATTAAACAGATGCTTGAAGCGGCTGAAGAATCACCGGAATGGCATCTTATCATGATGACCACTCTTCTGGCCATGCTGCCGCCTGTCTTTGTGGTGGTGGGTATGCAGAAACTCTTTATTAAAGGTTTGACAGAAACGGAGAAGTAGTATGGCCCAGGTAATACTTGAAAATATTATAAAAACATTTGATAAGACCGAGGTGGTCCATAAAGTCAATGCTCGATTTGAAAATGGGGAATTTGTAGTCATTGTCGGGCCTTCCGGATGTGGGAAATCAACAATATTGAGAATGATTGCCGGACTTGAAGAGGTGAGTGAAGGCAATATTACCATTGGTGACCGAATTGTCAACGAAGTGGAACCTAAAGATCGGCAGATTGCCATGGTGTTTCAAAATTATGCCCTTTACCCGCACATGACAGTCTTTAATAATATGGCCTATGGGTTAAAACTCAGGAAAATCAGCCGTGAAGAAATTAAACAACGGGTTGATGATGCTGCTGAGCTCCTGCAATTAACCGAATTTTTGAAGAGAAAACCAAGACAACTCTCCGGAGGCCAGCGTCAAAGGGTTGCCATGGGCAGGGCCCTGGTGAGGAAGCCAGAGGTATTTCTCTTTGACGAACCCCTTTCCAACCTGGATGCCAAACTTCGCCATCAGATGCGGGTTGAGTTGAAAAAACTGCACCAGAGACTTGGTACAACCATGATCTATGTGACCCATGACCAGGTTGAAGCCATGACCCTTGCCGATAAAATTGTAATCATAAATGATGGCCATATTGAACAGATCGGCAGCCCAAAGGAGATCTATCATAATCCTGCATCACGTTTTGTGGCAGGTTTTATAGGCTCGCCACCCATGAATTTTTTTACTGCAAAAATTGTGGGAAAAAAAGTGCTTGAGTTTGGTGAAGGGACCAGGATGACCATGCAAAACATGTCTCTGCCGGATTCAGGAGGTGTAATGATTGGTATACGGCCTGAAAAAATCAGATTATTTTCTGAAAAAAAAGAAGGGCGTCTGCGGCTTGAGGTTGAACTTATTGAGAAACTTGGTGCTGGTGAATTGGTTTACAGTCGTATCAGTGACCAGGAAATCGTAGTGAATATACCGGACTCTTCCCATATAGGCCCTGGTGAATGCTGGGCAGAGTTACCTCCTGAAAATATCTATTTTTTCTCTTCAGAATCACACAAGCGGCTATAATAATTGCGGCCTGTGTGGTTAGTATTAGCGGTTAGGGGTTTAGCCTAAAAGGGAGACAAAAAACGAGAGCAGAGAAAACAAAACCACTGCTTTCTCTGCTCTCGCTGTTATCTTTTCTCGCTTGTTTTTATCTATCCCTCTTTTTCCGAATTTGCAGCTTCAATGATTTTCTTGGCCAGATCACCAGGAACTTCATCATAGTGGTCAAATTCCATGGTAAAGGTTCCACGGCCTCCGGTCATGGAGCTGAGGTCAGGTGCATACCGAAGTATTTCCGACATGGGGACATTGGCATTGATGATCTGTTTTCCATCTTCGGAATCCATGCCCAGTACACGGCCGCGCCTGGAGTTCATATCCCCCATGATGTCGCCAGTAGCGTCTTCTGGAACTTTGACTGATACTTTCATTATAGGTTCCAGCAAAACAGCCCTTGCATCTTTGGCAGCATTTTTAAAGGCAAGGGTTCCAGCCATTTTAAAGGCCATTTCAGAAGAGTCAACAGAGTGATAGGAACCAAAGTCCACGGTAACCCTGAAATCCACACAGGGAAATCCCGCAAGGATACCAGCCTGGCTGCTTTCTCTTACACCGGCCTCAACAGCCGGGATGTAATTTTTCGGAATAACGCCTCCCACAATTTTATCTACAAACTCAAAACCGCTTCCCTTGGGCAGGGGTTCAAGGACTATCCAGCAGTCACCATACTGGCCATGGCCGCCTGATTGTTTTTTATGTTTACCCTGAACACGAATTTTTTTCTTAAAGGTCTCTCTATAGGCCACTTTGGGAGTGGCAATGTCCATGCCCACATTAAATTTTCTCTGGATTTTATCTGCTGTGGTTTCAATGTGAACCAGACCCCGACCGGAAAGAATTGTCTGTTTGGTTTCTTCTTCCCGTTTGAGCTGAAGACCTGTATCCTCTTCCAGAATCTTTCGGATTGCCTCATGTATCTTGTCTTCGTCACTCTTGGATTTGGGTGAAATGGCAAAGGAGATAACAGGTGGCATAGGAGCCGGACCTGAAATCTGAATTTCTTTGCCTGCGGTCAGGGTATCGCCTGTCAGGGTATCTTTTAGTTTGGCAACAGCCACTATGGAGCCGGGCAGGGCGCTGGTGATATTTTTTTGATCTTTGCCGGCAATTTCCAGCAACTGGGAAAATCTTTCCTTTGAGTCCTTTGTCACATTAAGGATATTCCCCTCCTTACCCAGGGAGCCGGAAATAACCCTGAAAAGAGATAGTCTTCCTGCATAGGGGTCCACAATGGTGTTAAAAACAAATCCGCAGAATTCAGCTTCAGGGTCAGGTGAAATCATAACTTCATCGCCATTGGCATCCCTGGCAGTCCAGTCTCCCCTGTCCAGGGGGTTAGGCATAAAATCATTGATAAAATCAAATACAATATCAATACCAATCATTTTTACGGCAGAGGTGCAGATTGCAGGATAGAATTCTGCATCCAGGACTCCCTGGCGAAAAGTTGCCTTGAGTTCCTCTTCTGAAATTTCTTCTCCTTCCAGGTATTTTTCAAGAAGGTCATCATTGAGCTCTGCAATATTTTCAATGAATTCTTCCTTTGCCATGGCAATGTCATCTGCCATTTCTCCGGGGATATCAATTTTAGAGGCTTTGCCGTTCCCATCATATTCATAGGCCTGTCCGGAAACAAGATTCACCATACCTTTAAAATTATCTTCCTGACCAATGGGATAGCCCACAGGAACTATTTTCTTTTTCAGGGCAGACTTACAGGCAGTTACACAGGTATCAAAATCTGACCTTTCCCTGTCCAGTTTGTTGACAATCACCAATCCCGGAAGATTGTATTCCAGAGCAGAGGCAGCAGCCTCTTCTGTCATGGCTGAAGGACCTCCCACTCCGTCAATGACAAAAATCATGCTGTCGGCAACGGGAAAACAGGTTTTTGCAGCAGAGAAAAAATTCTGATCACCAGGAGTATCCATCAAAGTAATTGTATGCTTATTATGGGTATATTTAATAAAAGATGTATTGATGCTCTGCTGTTTCTTGATTTCTTCCGGCTGGAAATCCATTACAGTATTGCCTTCTTCCACCTTTCCAAAACGATTTGTAACTCCAGCTTTAAAAAGCATAGCCTCAGCAAGAGTTGTCTTGCCCGCACCTCCATGGCCTGCCAATGCCACATTCCTCATGGTTTTGATATCTTCGCTCATTACTGCTCCTTTATACAATTGATGAAAAACTAATATTTAAATAATCAAATTTAAATAAAAATAATAGTGTTATTTTAAATTTCTTTAAAATTTAAGGATATGATATATTCCTTATTTCCTTTGGGTCCCAGAATAGGGGAGGGCACAACGTCATTTATCTGATACCCCCTGATCGGTTCCTTTCCCCATGAATTTTTCAGCTGCCGGAATAACTGTTTTAAGTGAAATAAAAGAGGTGTCTGCCACCACCATATCCACTTTTTCATTTATGGTTTCATAGGCCAGATTCCGGATATTGGTCCGTTCAATGACCACAACTCTTTCATCCTTACGTAATGACCAGTCCAACTGTCCATATCCCACATCCACTGCATAGACTTTTTTAGCCCCGAATTGAAGAAGGCAGTCTGTAAATCCGCCTGTGGATGCTCCGATATCAAGACAAATCAAATTCTTTACACATATGGGAAGAGTTTTCAAGGCTTTTTCAAGTTTAAGTCCCCCCCGGCTGACATAGGGATTGTCATCCTGCTTTACTATAATGGCTGCAAGGCTGTCCACCAGGGATCCTGGCTTGTCAACAACCATGTCATTAACAAGGACCTTCCCGGCCATGATCATGGCTTTTGCCCTGGATCGGGAAAGGATCAGTCCTTTCTCAACCAGGACCATGTCCAGGCGTTTTTTATTGATTTTTTTTGAGACCATGCAACTCAAGTCCTGCTTCCACAACTGCGGCTGCATCGACTTTATAGTCCTTTTTTAAAATATTCTGGGGGCCATGTTCCACAAATTGATCTTTAATGCCAATCCGTTTAATGCTGAGATCTGTTATCCCGTGATCTGCATACATCTCCAGAATAGCTGATCCAAAACCACCTGCCAGCACATGTTCTTCAATAGTGATAATTTTTTTTATCTTCCCTGCTTTTTCAAGAAAAAGATCTGAATCCAGTGGCTTTACAAACCTGGCATTGATCACCATGGGTTCAATTCCCTCTTTAGCCAGATCCCTGGCTGCTGTCATGGCTTCTATAACACATTGGCCAATGGCAATGATCATTAAATCATCACCTTTTCTTTCAACCCGGGCTCTGCCGATCTCCAGGGGTTGGACATCCTTCTGGATCTCAACGCCAAGGCCCTTTCCCCTGGGATATCGCATGGCAATGGGACCGTCATGGTTGATGGCGGTTAAGAGCATCCTGGCCAGTTCATTTTCATCCATTGGGGACATGATTGTCATATTGGGCATGCTTCTTAGATAGGAAAAATCAAACAATCCATGATGGGTAGGGCCATCTTCCCCGACAATACCGCCCCGGTCAATTGCAAATACAACTGGATGGGCGTCAATGCACACATCGTGGAGAATCTGGTCATAGGCCCGCTGGAGAAATGTTGAATAAATGGCCACCACAGGTTTAAGTCCTTTAGTGGCAAGTCCTGCAGAAAATGTTACTGCATGCTGTTCAGCAATTCCCACATCAAAAAACCGGTCTTCAAATTGTTTTGAAAATTCAATGAGGCCAGTTCCTTCAGGCATGGCAGCTGAAACAGCCACAATTTTTTCATTGGTTCCGGCAAAATCCACCATGTGTGACCCAAAAACCTGGGTATAGGTAGGTACCTTGCTGGATATGCCATTACTCTTGCCGGTATCAACGGCAAAGGAGCCTACACCGTGGAAATAAACAGGGTTTTTTTCCGCAGGTTCATAGCCCTTGCCCTTGGTAGTTGTTACATGGAGAAGCACAGGAGAATCCGGGTTTCTGATATTGGTCAGGATATCAATCAGGTGATCCAGGTTATGGCCGTCAATGGGACCGAAATAATCAAAATTAAAGGCCTCAAACAGCATTCCAGGGGTTACAAAAGTTTTAAAAGATTCTTCCCATCGTTTTGCAAAATAGTACATATCATCCCCGATTTTTGGGAAAGATTTTAAAAAAGAACCAAACTGGTTTCTAATACTCTGGAGGTACTTGGCTGAGAAAGTCCGGCTCAAATAGGAAGACAGGGCTCCCACATTGGGGGAAATGGACATGTCATTGTCATTGAGTATAACGATGAGTTTGCGTTTCAGGCCACCAGTCTGGTTCATGCCTTCATAGGCCAGGCCGGCTGTCATGGAACCGTCTCCAATTATGGAAATTACATCGGAATCATCCTGGTTCAGATATTTGGCCGAACATACCCCGAGACCTGCGGAAATTGATGTGGATGAATGTCCCACGGTAAAACCATCACAGGAATTTTCCTTCATTTTGGTAAACCCTGAAATACCCTTGTATTGACGCAGGGTATCAAAATCCTGGTTCCGTCCTGTAATAAGTTTATGGGCATAGGACTGGTGACCCACATCCCAGATCAGGGTGTCTCTGGGAAGGTCAAACACATAATGAAGGGCCAGGGTAAGCTCCACTGTTCCCAGACTGGGAGCCAGGTGTCCACCATTTTTGGAAACCACCTGGATGATCCTTTTGCGGATCTCAGTTGCCAGCAACGGTAGTTCATTTCGGGATAATTTTTTAATATCATTGGAAATGTTTATTTTTTCAAGCAAACTCAAAATATACAACCTTTTTTGTTAATATCTTTTTAACAATCACATTTTTTCAGTCAAATTTTATCAATTTTAATCTATAGATTCTCAATCTATCGGTACTCAATTTATCGGTCCCTGTTAATAATATAGCTGGCAATGGCCCGCAAAGGATTTGCTTTTTCATCAAACCCCTCCAGGGAGTTTATGGCAGCATCAATCAATTGCCTTGCATATTCCTTTGATTGCCCCAGGCCGATAATGGCTGGAAAGGTCATTTTTTCGTGCAGGACATCAGAGCCGGCAGCCTTGCCCATGATTTTAGGGTCACCTTCCACATTTAAAATATCATCCATAACCTGGAAAGCAAGACCAATATTGTCGGCATAGATCATCAGGCTGTCAAGGGCATTTAAATCAGCGCCAACACTTATGGCTCCGGCCTCAACACTGGCACTGATCATCCTTCCGGTTTTCAGGGCGTGTATTTTTTTAAGATGATCTAAAAGGATGTTTTGATTCCTTGATTTTTCTCCGTCAAAGGATTGGGACTGCATGTCCAGCATTTGTCCTTCCAGCATGCCATTGACACCGGCACTATTGGCAATTATGCTCACAAGCCGGACTAAAATATTTTTTCCGGGATAAAATTCAAACAATAACTCAGGCTTGGTCAGTATATAAAAAGCATGGGTCAAAAGGCCGTCACCAGCCAGAATGGCCGTGGCCTCGGAAAATTTTTTATGGCAGGTGGGAACTCCCCGTCTCAGGTCATCATCGTCCATTGCCGGTAAATCATCATGGATAAGAGAATAAGTATGGATCATTTCCATGGCGCAGCAAGCGGGCAGGGCATATAGGGGATTCCCTCCCCAGGCACTGGCAGCTGCAAGCCCCAGTACAGGCCTGAGACGTTTGCCTCCGGCCATGAGGGAATGCTCCATGGCCTGGACCAGCTCCCTGTTGGGATCAAATTGCTTAAGAATATTTTCCAGAGACTTTTCAACAAGAATTTTATTTTCGTTTAAATATGTGGATAGATCAAAGGAAAAATCATTCATTGTCAAAGGGCTCTTCTTTCAGTGATCCGCCATTGTCACGGGTTAAAAGGGTAATTTTTTTTTCAGTTTTATCAAGTATATCCAGACAGAATTTAGAATGTGCAATACCTGTCTCGTATTTTTTAACTGCCTGTTCAAGGGTAAGATCTCTGGATTCCATCTCCCTTACAATTTCTTCCAAATGTTTCAAAGCGGTTTCAAATGTTTTCTTTGCCATCTGTTTTCTTTACCACCTGGGTTATCAGGCGTCCTTTTGATAAAATTAATTCAATCCGGTCATCCAGGACGGCATCATTTGCATCCTTTATTACCTTTTTGCCCGGCAAAATCCTGGGTATAGCATACCCTCGATCTAGAATAGCGCTGGGGTTAAGGTTCTCAAGCATGATATTCAATTCCCTTGTCTTTGTTTTGCAGACAGACAAATGGCTTTCCATGCTCTTTTCAAGAATCAGAGTAAGTCCGTGAATATGTTTTGTAAGCTCCCTGGTCTCTGGTATCTTTCCTTCCAAAGCTTTTTTCAGCCAGGATATTTGTTCCTTTCTATGCAGTAAAAGGGAACGAATAGAATTTACCATGCGATTTTCACACTCCTCTATCCTGAATCGAAAATCATCAACCATCCGTCCCGGACTTTTAAGCCTGAATTGGAAATCATCCAGTTTCTGATGCAGATATGCAAGCTTTCGGGACATTGCATGGGAAAGGGAGACTTTATATGTATTAATACTATAAATCAATGCAGCCTTATCCGGCAGGGCCATTTCAGCGGCCGCAGAAGGGGTAGGCGCCCTGAGATCTGCAACAAAATCAGCTATGGTAAAATCAGTTTCATGTCCTATCCCGGTAATAACAGGTATCCTGGATTCAAATACTGCCATGGCAACCTCTTTCGAATTAAATGCAGAAAGGTCTTCAATGGATCCTCCGCCCCGGGCAAGAATAATAAGGTCGGACAAACATTGGGTATTGGCTATTTCAATGGCAGAGACAATTTCACTTTCAGCAGTTTCTCCCTGGACTTTAACAGGTAAAATTTCAAGATAACAACCTGGAAACCGTCGTTCTGCCACATGGATGATATCCCGGACCGCAGCACCAGTACTTGAAGTGATCACATTTATTTTTAAAGGTAAAAAGGGAATGGGGTTTTTATGGGATTCATCAAACAGACCCTGGGAGGCCAGTTTTTTTTTTAACTGCTCAAATGCAATTTGGAGGGAACCAGATCCTTCAGGCTCTAAATGTTCAAAAATCAGCTGATATGATCCCCTGGGCTCATAAAGAGATATCCTGGCAAGACCTACCACTTTCATTCCGGTTTCCAGATTAAACTTCAGGTTTCGTTTCTGATTTTTAAACATTACACAGGAAATAACTGCATTGACATCTTTAAGGGAAAAATAGGAATGTCCCGAGGCAGGCTGGGCATAATTGGATATTTCTCCGGTGACCCATAAAAAAGGAAAGCGATCTTCCAAAAGAGATTTAATTTCCCTTGTCAGGTTTGAAACCGTGTAAATATGTCCAGTAGTTTTTTCAAGTGTTTTCATTTTGTGCATCCATTTGTGCATCCATGCAAAAGCAAAATTTTATTTTATAAAACAATGGGGTGTTTTTAACAATACAAATTTTAGAAACAAATAAAGTCATCATATATGCATAACGTCTGATAATATATATTATGTAAACTTTTATTAAAGACATATAAAATCCTGTAAATCCACACATAACTGAATTGTAATCTTGAAATATCCCCCTTCCGTGTTATATTGATTCTACAATTATTTATAAACAACCTTTTATCGGAGGAACTCATGAACCAAAGTTTTTCATTTCCACAATCAGGTGCAGTGACAAAAGTTAATTCTTTTATCAGAAGTGTCTATAATTGGATGGGGCTGGGGCTTGGCCTGACAGCCCTCATAGCCTATTATGTTTCCCACAGCCAGACAGCCATGCAGATCGTATACAGCAATCCCATTGTTCTGCCCGCATTGATCATTGCAGAACTTGGCTTTGTCTTTTATCTTAGTGCAAGGATTCAAAAAATTCAGGCATCCACGGCTACCTCACTATTTTTGATTTATGCCATTTTAAATGGAGTTACCCTGTCTTTTGTCTTTCTTGCCTATACAGCCACGTCCATAGCCTCCACCTTTATGGTATGCTCGGTTACCTTTCTTGCATGCAGCATTTACGGCATGATCACCAAACGGGACCTGACCTCCATGGGAGGCTTTTTAATGATGGGTCTTATTGGTATCATAATTGCCTCTGTGGTTAATATGTTTTTACAGAGTTCTGGAATGGCCATGGTCATTTCCTACATTGGAGTCCTGGTATTTGTTGGATTGACAGCCTATGACACCCAGAAATTAAAAAATATGGCAGTGACAATGCCGGACAATGCCAGTGGTGCCATGGTCCGCAAGGGAGCCATCATGGGCGCCCTGTCATTATACCTTGATTTTATCAATCTGTTTCTCATGCTCCTGCGTATTTTCGGCGGCACCAGGGACTAAAAAAATAGATTCACCTGACCTGGTTAACAAATCAGCACACGGGTTTAAAATATAAACGGGGTGATCCTGGTAAGGATCACCCCGTTTATATTGTTACAACACCAACTCCCTTACCCCCCCCCTACCCCACATACTCTTCATAATAGGCTTTCATTTCATTGATAATTTTTTGTTCAGTTGCAGGAATAAAAGATTTGGTCGAAATAGATTTTTTTAGAATTTTCCTGATTTTCAGGAGATTCAGGTTCGTCTTATTCTTTTTCAACTGGATACCGATATTCCCTAAAGAGGTTGCTTCTTTAGGGCCGGCAATTATAATTTTTCTCGTTATGTCGGCGGTGATCTGATTGAGTTTGTTGTTTCTACAGCCACCGCCAACAATATGAATAACACGGTATTTTTTTCCGGAAAGTCTCTCGATTTTTTCAATGCTGTGTCTGTAGCTGCAGGCCAGAGAGATAAATGCCGAAGCCAGCACCTCATCCATTGCAAGATCTTTTTCGGTATATTCACATATAGCAGACAACATATTTTGGGGATTATAGAAATGGTGATCGTTTGGATCAAAAACAGGCACCTTTTTTTTACAGGTGTCAGCCATACTTACAATTTTATCCCAGGAATATTTATGCCCGTCCTTTTCCATTTCCTTTTTTATCTGTTGAAGAATATGCATACCAGTGGAATTCTTTAAAAAGGTAATCGTTCCCAGAGCACCTCCTTCGTTTGCGAAACCCTCTGCGTAAACTTCAGGATTAATGATAGGATCTTTCAGTTCAGTACCGATCAAAGACCAGGTTCCGGAAGAAATAAACAAAAAATCATTCTCATCTGCAGGAACTGCGACAACTGCAGAAGCGGTATCATGAGAGGGAATACTGACAAATGGACAGGCCTTTATTTTTAACCTATCGGCAATTTCCTGCTTCAGATTTCCATAAATTTCTCCATGCTTGGTAAGTGACAGCAGAAGGGAACTATTAAGATTATATTGCTGAATCACCTCAGAAGAGTAGTATCCATTCCTCATATCCATCATCTGGGTTGTACTTGCAATGGTCGGCTCGCCACAAATTTCACCGGTAAAGAGCCAGGCAAGCAGATCAGGAATGAGAAGTAATTTTTCGGCCTTTTCATAATATTCAGGTAGATATTTTCTAATCCCGATCAGCTGATAGAGCGAATTCATAGGATGATCCGGGATTCCCGTTTCCTTGAATGTTTTATATTTTTCTTTTTTAGAAAGATCTTTAAGAACGGTCTCACCCAAATTATTCCGGTAACACAACGGGTTGCCCAAAAGCTGATTGGATTTACCCAGAAGTCCGAAATCAATTCCCCAGGTAGATATTCCCACAGACTCAACAGGACCATATTCGAGGAAAGCTTTTTGAAGTCCAATTTGTAACTCTTGAAAAATATGTAAGATATCCCAGTAAAAAATACCATTAACATTTACAGTCTCATTGGGCACCTGATGTATCAGTTTAAGCTCAATCTTTTCACCATCATAAAGACCGCTCACTACACGGATGGAAGAATTTCCACAGTCAAAAGCAACGTAGTTTTTAATATCCATTTATCTTCCTTTTTATTTCAGGCTTTTTATTTCAGGCTTTTTACTTTAGGCTTTTTATTTCAGGCGTTTGATTTCCAACTCTCTACTTCTGATTTTTCTGTGCTTAATCGGAGAAGACTTCTCTGCTCAAGAATATAATGAATTATCATGGCCGTGATCATTATCAGTCCCCAGAAAGCAATGGTTAAAAAAGCACTTACACCAAGAAGATTCAGCCCGATAGACATTATCTGCAAGATGATCAGAGAAAGGACAAGCCCCTTTACCCGGCCAAAGCCGCCTTCAGCCTTAACACCTCCGAGTACGGCTGCCAGGATTGTAACCAGCAGATAGGATTCTCCATATCCGGCTTTTGCAGAATTAAAGCGGGACATCATGATGATCGCGGCCATTCCGCAGTAAAGACCGGATATCATATATGTCTCTATTATCACTCTTTTGTTATTGGTACCTGAAAAAAATGTGGCAATGGGGTTGGAACCAAACATAAAAATATTAAAGCCTGTTGCAGTGTGATTCAGATAGCCTGCCATCAAAAAGGCAAAAACAACAAATAAAATAAAAGGCATGGGTATTCCTGCAACTTTGCCATTTCCAATAAACTTGATAGAATCAGGCATTCCAGAAATAACATACCCTTTTGTTATAATGAAAGCCAGTCCCTGTAGTAATTTCATGGTTCCAAGCGTTGCAATAATTGGTGGAATATTTATCACAGATATTAAAAAACCATTTAATAAACCCACCAGGACAGATATCCCAAGGGCAGCGATTATGGCGATCATAACTATCCATATATCAGTTGAAGCCGGAACATCAGGAATAATCCATGCCTTAAGAATCAGTGCTGCCGTGATCGCAGAAATATTCGTGGTTGCAATGATGGAAAGATTGATACCGCCTGTCAGCATGGAGATCATCATTGCCAGGGAAAGAAGACCCAGCTCCGGAAGTTGAAAGGCCATCCCTTGAAACGTCTCAATCCTTAAAAAATGATTGGGGCTTAAAACAGCCATGAGGACAATGACGCTTGAAAGAATAAGGCTGAGAACCTTTGTTTCATTATCCATGGGTATTTTTATTTTCAGCATGATACGCTCCCTAATCTGCTGTTTCAATTATTGAAGTTTTATGGGATTTGAGTTTTTGCTGATATGAACTGAATCCAACACTCACTATAATCACAATTCCCACAAGAAACTCAAACCAGACTGCCGGAACAGCCATGAGTGTCATTCCATTTCTGAGAATAGCAAGGAGTGCTACTCCCAGCAATGCTCCGAAGATACTTCCTTTGCCACCGGTCAAGCTGGCACCGCCCAGAACAACAGCAGCAATTACATCCAGCTCTTTTCCCACAATTGCATTCGGGGCAATGGTTTGAATCAGCAGAGCCTGTACTACACCGGCAATTCCCGCAACCAGTCCCATAAATGAATAAACAAATGTCTCAGTGAAAAAAATATTAAATCCAATCCTTAAACATGATTTTCTATCACCTCCTAAAGCATAGATACTTCTTCCAAGAAGCGTATAATTCAGGATAACGACGGCAGCTATTATTATAAGAATCCATATGAAGGTGACGACGGACAGGCCGTAGGGCAGACCGCCGCTGGTATGGAAAGTAAGCAGTCTTATCTCTGCAAAATTTCTAAACCAGTCCGGAAGAGAATAGATCCATTTTCCCCCGGTAAAAACGATCAAAAGACCGTAATAAATATTCATGGTTGCAATGGTCGCAATGATGGAGGGGATGCGAAAATTATAAACCAACACACCGTTCATCATTCCTAGAATGGTACCCACAAGAACAGCGACCATAAGAGCTGTAAAAATATTGCCGCCAATATTTATAATTACCAATGCCATAACATACTGGCTGACCGTTGCAATAGCGGCAAAAGAAATATCTATACCGCCCGAAATCAGAACAAGAAGAGTCCCAATTGCCAGAATACCGATAAAGGAATTACTTTTGAGCAGGTCGAACATATTTTCAGCAGTCATAAAATTAGAATTAACTGAAGTAATAATGAATGACAAAAAAATTATAATGATGACTAAATAGGTCTCATGATATTTAAACAGTTTCTTCAATAGCGACTCCTTAATCTATTGATTCCAAGCATCTTAGAACATCTTCTTCTGTTGATTCGCTTGTAATAAACTCCGATATTATCCTGCCTCTGTTCATCACAAAAACACGATGGCAGATATTAAGGACTTCCGGTACTTCATCTGATATGAGGATTACCCCGAGACCTTCTGCTGCCAGCTGACTTATCGATTCATGAATGCTGCCCTTGGCTGCCACGTCTATACCGACTGTGGGGCCATCCAGTATAAGAAGCTTCGGGTCTGTTGCCACCCACTTTGCAAGTACAACACGCTGTTGATTTCCTCCGGAAAGGGTTGAGACAGGCGCATCAATTGAAGGGACTTTTATGCTGAATTTGTTTACCAGGTCTGTAATTTTATCAGCTTTGTTTTTGTGATCTATCAGCCCTGTCTTTTTTAATAACCTTCTGATGATGGTAATGACACTATTTTTTGATACTGTCTGGTTCAGGACGAGCCCCTGGACCAGTCTATTTTCCGGCACATAAGCAATTCCCAGATCAATTGCTTCAAACACCGAGTTTAAGACAATCTTTTTGTCATTTATCTTGATGCTGCCATCATCAGCAGGATTCATTCCAAATAGTGTGTGAGCAAGTTCGGTCCTGCCGGACCCTAAGAGACCCGTAATACCAAGAATCTCTCCTGGATAGAGTTTTAAAGATATATTATTATAGTTCTGTTTTTTTGAGAGGTTTTTGATTTCCAGAAGAGGCTTTTTTCTGGAAGGAGAAGGAATGGTTGTATTTTTTTTATATTGAAAATTTGCGCCGGTCATAAAAAATTCGATTTTTTGACTGTCCAGATCGACTGCCGGATAACAACCCACTTTTTTTCCATCTTTAAGAATAGTAACCCTCTGGGCTATCTGCATCACTTCATTGAGTTTGTGGCTTACAAAAAGAGTTGCAATTCCCTTATCTTTCAGATCAATTACAACCCTGAGAAGCGCATCCACTTCGCGACTGGTAAGCGCTGTGGTTGGTTCGTCCATGATCAGAAGATTGAGTTCACCGGTCAAAGATCTGCAGATGGCTACCAGCTGTTGATCAGCAATGGATAGATCTTCAACTTTCTGATCCAGGGCAATATTCACATTAATTTTTTTCATTGCTTTACGGGCGGTTGAATAATATCCCTTGCGGCTGAGCAATTTCTTCTTCCCGGATATTAAACTGCCTAAAGCGATATTTTCCGCAACAGACAGGTTAGGAAACAGTGATAAATCCTGATAAATAACCTCTATCCCCTGGTGTATTGAATCAATGGAAGTTCTGTGGGAACTGAGTTCACCATTGATATAAATTTGAGATCCCAAGTCAGGTTTTTCAACACCGGAGATAATTTTAATAAGTGTTGATTTACCGGAACCATTTGTACCGGCAAGACAATGGATCTCCCCTTTTTTAATCTCAAAATTCACACTGTCCAGAGCCTGAACACCTGTGTATCTTTTGCTGATGTTCTTCATCCACAGAAAAGCCGTATCCATTTCTTTAAATCTCACAAGAAAATGTTGATTTTATAAAAAATGCCCCTGTGAAAATTTTAAAGGGGCATTTACCATTTATTTAAAAGGATTAGAATCCAAAGCTATCTACATTCTCTTTGGTAATATCAATTACCGCATTAACTTTGATAACATCACCCTCCAGACTAATCTTACCCAGACCAGGAATGGTCATCCCTTGTGTAATATTTTTCCCCTCAACAACCTGCTTGGCAATCCAGGTCATTGCAAATCCTGCATCTTTCGGATCCCAGAGGATACCGTGCTGCATGGAGCCTTCTCTCAAGTAGGGAGCTGCGTGATTCGGAAGTACCGTACCAACAACACTTATTTTTCCGGCAAGTCCCTTTTCTTTAAGTGCCTGGGCAGCTCCCGGAGGTCCGAGACTGCCAAAACCTATAATACCTTTAATATTCGGATAGGTTTTAAGCAGTTCTAGCATGGTCTGTTTTGACAATGCCTGATCTTCGCCACAGGGAATTCTCTGTGTGACTAATTTAAGATTCGGATATTTGGTCTTTGCATATTCCAGGCCAACATCCGCCCAGAGATTATGCAGAGGAACCGTTAGACTCCCGACAAAAATCGCATACTCTCCATTGTCTCCCATATACTTGACCAGCATATCCCAGAAATGTTGACCAAATTTTATATTGTCAATGAGCTCAACATCATAATCCTTGCCCTTCTGGTCTGGTGATTCATGAGTAATGACGGCGATACCTTTTTCCTTTGCCTTGGCAAATGCCGGCTCAAGCGCTTTGGCATCGTTGGGTGTGATACAGATGGCATCTACACCCTTGATGATTGAGTCCTCAACCATTCTTACCTGCTGTGCTGGATCGGCATCTGCCGGCCCGACCTGGTAGGATTTAATGCCCAATTCCTTGCCTGCCTGTTTTACGCCTTCCTCCAGGCGATTGAACCAGGGGATACCCGTGATCTTCACAATAGTTACAATCTCGTGCTTACTGCCTGCAAAAGCTGTTTGGCTACTGATAAACAAAACGGGAAGTGCAAAAAGGAAACACACTCCTAACATCATTAGTTTTTGATACGTTTTCATTCCATCATTCTCCTTTTTCTTTAAAATTATTACCAAATTTTCAATAAATTGAAAATAATAACCTATTTATCTTGTCCGTAATGATTACGGGCAAAATCCTGCATAGCGACTATATCATCGGGATCTATCAGGTTTGGCGTGCCAATTGATTTTGCAAGTATATAGATATGAGCCGTTTTTTCCAGCACATGAACTGTTTTAAGGGCTGTTTCAAAATCACTGCCCACACAGATACTCCCATGATTAGGAATGATCACTGCATTGCGATCAGCCAGCCCCTCAACAACATTTATTGCCAGCTCTTCGGTTCCGGGCAGTGCATATTTGCAGTTGATGACTTTGTCTCCAATCAGCTGGACAAAATCTTCTCCGATTCCGGGTATATCTTCATAGATAACACCAAAAACGCTTGAATAGACAGGATGATAGTGCATTACACAATTAATATCTTTTCTGGCATTCATAATTGAGATATGAAAATTATACTCAATAGAGGGCTTCCGATGTCCTTCTACAATTATTTTTTTATCATTCATTACAACGATGTCATCTGCCTGGATTTCAGGATAAAGCATTCCGCTGGGCTTTATATAAAATAAATTTGTTTCCGGGTCTCTAATACTTAAATTTCCCCATGTCCCAACCGTTAATCCCTGTTCATACAGTCTCAATCCACCTTCTGCAACCGACTGTTTTAACTCTTTCCTTACTAGTGACAAATCGTTTCCTCCTGTTTATAATGGAGTTTCTTTTAAAACTAAAAGAAACTTTGATTTTAGTTGTTACTTAAATAACATTTATATGTTATTTAAGTAACAAACTTAAAATTCCATGTCAATGATTATTTGTTTTATATTATATAGTAAGGATATTTAGATTAGTAAGGATATTTAGATGGGAATTCGTGAGAATAGGGTAAAAAAAATACAGGAAATTGTCAGAAAATCTACCTCTATTACAATTGGGCACCTGGCAGCAGAATTTAATGTGTCAAAAATGACGATACGCAGAGATCTGGATCATATTTTGAGCGATCCTAAAATCCGGCTTATTAGGGGGATGTTAATCTATAGCGATGTATCCAATGGTGATGAGTCAAAATATTCTATAATTTCAGCATCCACACTGAACCAGGAGGCCAAAGAAAGAATAGCGTTAAAAGCCGCGTCAATGCTGGAACCGGAAGATACAATTATTATTGATGCAGGTTCTACCACAGAACTGCTTGCCCGGATCATACCTAAATTTTTAAAGCTCGATATCACTTGCTTTAGTTTAAATATAATTAACGAAATTCTAAAAAATGAGCACAGCAGCATTACCCTGCCAGGTGGCAAATACCATAGCAGCTCCATGGTTTTTCAGAGCAGGGAAGCAATTAATCTGCTGGAAAAAACCAGGGTAAAAAAAGCATTTATTTCCGCTTATGGCGTAAACTTCAGATTGGGTGTTACCTGTTCGGCCGACTTTGAAAGAGAGCTGAAGCTCACGTCTCTCAATTCTGCTGAACAGCGGATTCTTTTGGTAGATTCATCAAAATTTGGAAAAGTAAACCATGTTTATTTTGCCGATCTGAAGGATTTTGATACAATAATTACAGATAATCTATTGCCGGAAGAAACGGGACAGTATATTCGTAGTAAAGGTATAAAACTGTTTACTGTATAAATGAAACCTTTTTGATTCGGGCTTGTCCAGGATAGGTATTAGCAAAACGACCTTAGGACCGCAAATTTTATAAACCAAACGAAATTACTTGCCCTTTGGCCCATCTACCGCGTTGCGCCAAAGGCCTAATAGGCCTGCTATTAAACCTTTGACGCGCCTTGTATATGGGCCAAAGTTCGGCGTAATTTCGTTCACTTTATTTCATCTGCGGTCCTTAAATATTTTCTTTTATTGCGTTACAGATTTCTTCACAAAAAGCCTGGGTTTGATCTTTATCCGGGCCTTCAACCATAACCCTCAGCAAGGGCTGGGTACCTGAATAACGGACCAATACCCTGCCCTTGTCCGATAGTTGACCTTCAACCCTTGCAATTGTCTGGGCAATTGGGAGTATTTTTGTAAAATCAGGCCTGGAGGCATTTACAACAACATTCATAAGAACCTGGGGATAAACAACCATAATGGAGGCAAGGCTTGACAGGGTCTCTCCCGTGCCTTTCATTACTTCCAAAAGTTTCAGGGCAGTCAGCATACCATCCCCTGTTGTATGGTCTTCCAAAAAAATCATGTGCCCGGAATCTTCTCCGCCCATAATGGCACCTGATCTGTTCATCTCCTCCAAAACTTTTCTATCTCCAACGTCGGACTTTAAATGCATAATATTTAGTGATTCCAGGGCTTTACCCAGCCCAATATTGCTCATAGTTGTACTTACAACTATATTATTCTTCAGTCTGTTCTTCTCTTTTGCATATTTTGCGCATATGGCCAGTATCCTGTCCCCTGTTATTTCCCTGCCATTTTCATCAATGGCTATCAAACGGTCGGCATCACCGTCAAAGGCAAGGCCAATGTCAGCCTTTTCCTTTAATACCACCGCCTTGAGATCATCTGTATGCTGGGAACCGCAATTGTCATTAATATTTGTTCCATCTGGTTTATCATGGATGAATTGTATGTCAAACAATTGGTCGTTAAACACAAGATGGCTGATGATTGATGCTGCTCCGTTGGAGGCATCAATGATTATTTTAAGCCTTGGGTCAAGTTTCTTAAAAGGAAACTTTTCAAGCAGAAACATGGAGTACAATTTCAAACCATCTGAAATCATTGATATTTTTCCCAATTTTTCCTGTGAAACATTTTCATCTCCCAGGATTCGGGCTTCAATTTTTTCCTCCTGTTCATCGCTGAGCTTGAGCCCGCCATGTCTGAAAATCTTGATACCATTGTCTTCATAGGGATTGTGGGAAGCAGAAATTACAAT